>JANMJC010000473.1:0-3745 GCA_031371185.1 Paracoccaceae bacterium
GGGCGTTGCGGGGGTGGCGATCGCGCGCGCCCTGCGTGTTCCGGGATATATCATCATCGGCCCCTTGTCGGTTTCCGCCCTGTTGCACGGGCTGGGCCTGTCGCATGGCATTCCGCCGGGCTGGCTGATCACGGTGACCCAGATCGTGCTGGGCACCGGGTTGGGCGCGCGATTTGTCGGCGTCGCCCCGGCCCTGCTGCGCCGGGCCACGCGCCTTGCCGTGCTGAACGGGGCGGCCGCGCTGGCGCTGGCCTTTGCCTTTGCCGAAGCCGTCCATCTGCTCGCGGGCCAGCCGGTTGCCGCCGCCTTTCTGGCCTGTGCCCCCGGCGGTCTGGCCGAGATGAGCCTGATCGCCCTGTCGCTGCACATGAGCGTGATCTACGTCACCGTCCACCACGTCGCGCGGATCTTTCTGGCGGTCAGTTTTGCCAAACTGGGGGCCACGCGCTTGACGAAACCGGGGGCCAGGCCCTAAGGCGCATCATGGACCCGATCTTGCCACTGACCCTTCGCGAAACGCTGGACGCCGAGGCGGTGGAGCGGGCCGTGGTGCGTGCCCGGATGTGGGCCCATTTCGCGGTGTCGCCCAAGGGGCCCAGGGACGCGCGCAAGGTCTTCTGTCTGGGCCCGGCCAAGACCGCCACCTCGTCTTTGCACGCCATGTTCGTCGAAAACGGCCTGCGCAGCCTGCATTCCTCGGGCGATTGGCCGGTGGCGCGGTTCGATGCCTTTTCGGACCGTGGCGACTACCGCCCGTTCCGCGCCTATGCCACGACCTTTCCCGCTGCCGTCTTTGTGCTGAACACGCGGGGCCTGCGCGGCTATCTGTCCAGCTATGCCACCCATCTGCAACGCAAAGCGCCCGAAGCGGGACGCAAGCCCTTGCCGATGCAGTATTTCATCAACCGCACCTTGCGCCGCAACCGCCAAATGGCGCAGGTCCTGACCCATTTCGCGGGCACGGACCGGCTGATCGTGGTCAACATCGACCGTCCGGGGGCCATCGACTTTGTGGCGCAGCGTCTGGGGCTGGCGCCCTCGAGCCAGCCGCACCGCCACCGCACCAAACGCGCGCCCTTTGCCGAAAACGAGGCCAATATCGACGCGGCTCTTGCGGCGATGGGGCTTGGCGATCAGGGCCGCGAACCGCTGGTCTTTGATCGCTTGCTGACTTCCGCCGAACGGACTGAAGCGGCGATGCCCGCCGCGGCAAATCTGTACCTTTGACGTCGGGGCTCGGGGCTGGCGTCTTTGGGGGTCCTCGGACCCCCTCGCCCGTTCCGGGCTTACCCCGGAGGATATTTGGGTCAAGATGAAGGGCAAGGCGGCAAGGGGCCTGAGGGCGGTCAGACCTCTTCGACCATCACGACGCCCTGCATCGCCTTGATCGCGCCCTTGATCTGCGGGGTGACCGGATAGCTTTGCGGCAGGGTCAGGTCAATCTCGCGGCCCGTGGCATCGGCGACGCACAGGGTGATCTGGGCGCGGTGGCGCCCCTCAATCCGGGCCAGAAGGGTCGCGATCGAGGTCAGCGCCTGGGGCGCGCTGACGTGGATGCGGATCGCCGCCGCCCCGGCCTCGGCGGCCAGCGCGTCGATGGGCTGGGCCGCGCGGGCCAGAAGTTTCAGCGTCTCGCCTTCCAGGGTTGCCTCGACCGTCAGCACCACGTTCTGCCCCGGCTCCAGCACGGCGCGGGCCGTCTCGAGCGTGTCGGAAAAGACCGTCACCTCATACAGGCCGGTGGGGTCGGACAGGGAGACAAAGGCAAAGCGGTTGCCCTTGGCCGATTTGCGTTCCTGCCGCGATGCGACCGATCCTGCGATCCTGGCCACCAGGGGGCCGCGTTCGGCCAGACGGGTGATTTCGGTCAGCGTCTTGACATCCTTGCGTTTCAGGCTGGGCATGTAGTCGTCCAAGGGATGGCCCGACAGGTAAAACCCGATGGCCAGATGTTCCTGGGTCAGCCGTTCCACCGGCAGCCAGTCGTCGCGGTAGGCAAGGCGCGGTTCGGGAATGTCGGTTCCCGCCTCGCCGAACAGGCTGACCTGATTGCTGGCCCGCGCCTCGTGGATCGCGGCGGAATAGGCCACCAGCGCGTCCAGCGCCTCGAACACCCGCGCACGGTTGGCGTCCAGGTCGTCAAAGGCCCCGGCGCGGGCCAGCATTTCCAAGGGGCGCTTGCCGATACGTTTCAGATCGACCCGTCGGGCAAAGTCGAAGAGCGAGGCGAAGGGCCTTTGCCCGAGGTCTTTCGCGTCTCTTGCCGCCACAATCAGACCCATGGCATCGACGCCCACATTCTTCAACGCCCCCAAGGCATAGACAACCTTGCCGTCCCGAACCGTGAACTGGGCCAATGAGGTGTTGACGCCGGGCGGCAGGGTCGTGATGCCCAGCTTGTCGACCTCGCGCTTGTAGACCGCCAGCTTGTCGGTCAGGTGAAGGTCGCAGTTCATCACGGCGGCCATGAATTCGACCGGGTAATTCGCCTTCAGATAGGCGGTCTGATAGCTGACCACGGCATAGGCCGCCGCATGCGACTTGTTGAAGCCGTAGTTGGCGAATTTCTCCAGCAGGTCAAAAACCTCGCCGGCCTTTTCGCGGCTGACATTGTGGGTTTTCGCCGCCCCTTCGATGAACTTCGGACGTTCCTTGGCCATCTCGGCGGCGATCTTCTTGCCCATGGCCCGGCGCAACAGATCGGCCCCGCCAAGCGAATAGCCCGCCATGACCTGCGCGATCTGCATCACCTGTTCCTGATAGACGATGATGCCCTGGGTTTCGGCCAGGATATGGTCGATCGTGGGATGGATCGATTCCAGGCTGCGCTGCCCGTTCTTGACCTCGCAATAGGTCGGGATGTTTTCCATCGGGCCGGGGCGGTACAGCGCAACCAGCGCCACGATATCCTCGATGCAGGTCGGCTTCATGCGGCGCAGCGCATCCATCATGCCGCTGGATTCCACCTGAAACACCGCGACTGTCTTGGCGGCGGCGTAAAGATCGTAACTGGGCTTGTCGTCGAGCGGAATCAGGTTGATGTCAAAGGCGATGCCGCGCAGGGCCAGCAGGTCCATCGCGTTCTTGATCACGGTCAGGGTTTTCAGCCCCAGAAAATCGAATTTCACCAGACCTGCCGCTTCGACCCATTTCATGTTGAACTGGGTGGCGGGCATGTCAGAGCGCGGGTCGCGGTACAGGGGCACCAACTCGTCCAGCGGGCGGTCTCCGATCACCACACCGGCGGCATGGGTCGACGCGTTGCGGTACAACCCTTCGATCTGCTCGGCGAAAGACAGCATCCGCCCGACGACTTCCTCCTTTGCCGCCTCGCGCAGACGCGGCTCGTCGGCCAGCGCCTTGGTGATGCTGACCGGCTTGACGCCTTCGACCGGGATCATCTTGGACAGACGATCAACCTGCATGTAGGGCATCTGCAACACCCGGCCCACGTCGCGCACGGCGGCCTTGGACAACAAGGCCCCGAAGGTGATGATCTGGGCCACCTTGTCGCGGCCATATCTGCCCTGCACATAGGTGATCACCTCTTCGCGGCGGTCCATGCAGAAGTCAATGTCGAAGTCGGGCATCGACACACGTTCGGGGTTCAGGAAGCGTTCGAACAAGAGCGCATAGCGCAAGGGGTCAAGGTCGGTGATCGTCAGGGCATAGGCCACCAGCGAGCCCGCCCCCGATCCGCGCCCCGGACCAACCGGAATGTCATGGTCCTTGGCCCACCTTATGA
>JANMJC010000509.1:0-7766 GCA_031371185.1 Paracoccaceae bacterium
ATTCAGCCGCTCGACGGGGTTCGTCGGATGCCGCTTGGCGCGGTGTTGCCTGGGGACGGGCATGTGGGCCAGCGCATCGTGTCCGGTGTCATCCAGCAGCGTGGCAAGCCTGGGCCCTTGGGCCTGATCTGGTCGGCCAGGGGGCGCCACTGGGTGCTGGCGGCGTCTGCCCTTGTCCTGCGCAAAGGCGGAGGCGATGAAGGCCGAGACACCCCGCCGCCCGCTCTTGCCTTCAGGGGCGAGGGCATAGCGCAGGACGTGGACGCGGCACCTTTGCCGGGTGGCGCAAGGAACTTGACCGGAAACCGCCGGTGACCACCATGGCCACAACCGGCACAACGCCGGGGACAGCATCGTTGCGGTTTGCAAATCCCCGCAGTTCAAGCCGCCCAAGGCCCTGCTCTTGCTGCGTTTGTCGATGTCGCCCGAAAGATCGAAAGCGCGAAACAGACCTTCCGCGGGTCACCGGGACAGCGGGAACGGGCCGCGCCAAAACCTTCATCCGGGCCGAAAGTCCCCAGGCAAATCAGACCTTTGCAGCGGGTTGCGAGAGGGTCGACAAGACGCCGTGGAATGATCCTGCCCCAAACCCGGCCTTCGTGCCCTGGCTTGCCCGCATCCTGCCGCTTGCGCGGTCCGTGGTCCGCCCGCGCTCAGCCTTTCAGATGTTCGCGGGCCAGCATCGCCGCCTCGACCCGGTTGCGCAGGTGCAGCTTTTGCAGGATCGAGGTCATGTAGTGTTTGACGGTCTTTTCCTGCAGGTCCAGCTTCAGCCCGACCTCGCGGTTCGACATCCCCAACGACACCAGACGCAGGATGTCTTCTTCGCGTTTGGACAGATCGGCCAGCGGGTTCGCCGGGGCTTCGGTGCGGCCATCCCGGTTGGCGCGCATGTTGGCCAGAATGCGCCCTGCAAGGCCGGGGGCGACATGGGTGCGCCCTGCGGCCACCTCGCGCAGGATCGCCACCAGTTCTTCGGCGCCCACCCCTTTCAGCACATAGCCCTGCGCCCCCAGACGGAGCGCCTGCATCAGATCGTCCTCTTCCTCCGACGCGGTCAGCATGACGACCAGGGGCGGCTTTTCTTCCTGCATGATCGCGGCAAGGGCCGGAATTCCGCCGCCACGCGGCATCGAGATGTCCATTAGGACCAGATCCGGCTGCAACGCGCGCACCATCGTGACCGCCCGATCCCCATCGGAAGCCTGTCCCACGATCTGCATTCCGCTTGCATCCGACAGGGTCCGCGCCACCCCTTCGCGGTAGATCGGGTGGTCATCCACCAGCAAGATCCGCAGGTCCGCATCGCTCATGGTTTTCACCTCACAGGTCAATTGTCATGCGCAGTTCGCTGCCCCGCCGCTGGTCGTTCGAATCCGGCCCGCCGGTCATGCCGCCGGTGCCGGTGCCGGTCAGAAACTCCAGATGCCCCCCCAGGGCCTCGACCCGGTCCTTCAGGCCGACCAGCCCCAGTCTCTGGCCGCCAAGGGTCGTCAGGGGCGGCCCCTCTGGGGGGAAACCCGGCCCCTCGTCCAGAACGGAAAGCTGCAATTTGCCGCCCAGAACCGACAGGCGCAACTCTTGACCGCGACCCGAGGCGTGGCGCCAGGCATTGTTCAACCCTTCCTGAACAAAGCGGTAGACGCACAGCCGCACCGCCGCCGGCAAATCGGGCAGGCCCGCGTCGATCCCGGTCTGTCGCACCGGCGTTCCGGTGCGCGCGGCATGGGCATCGGCCAGACCCGCGAGAACCTCGGCCATGTCGCGGCGGTCAAGGTCGGGCACCGACAACCCGCGCGACAGATTGCGGATTTCGCTGATCGCCTCGCTGACCGCGCCCGCCACTTCGGCCAGATCGGCCCGGGCCTTGTCGCCGTGAACCTGCGCTTTCAGAACATCCAGACGCAGCGCCGCAAAGGCCATCAATTGCGCCGGGCCGTCGTGCAGGTCGGCCCCGACCTGCCGCAAGGCACGTTCGGCCATGGTGGCTGACCGTCCCGAAGCCTCCTGGATCTGCAGGCGCAGCGACAGGTTGCGCACCGACATTTCGCGCAAGGCAAGGATCTGGGCGTCGATCGTACGGCTGCCGCGCAGCACGATGCCGAACAGGGCCGCCCCGATCAGCGCCAGAATGCCCCCGACCCAGGCCCAGGACAACAGACGGGCCCGAAGGATGTCGTCGCGCAGGGTTTCGGCAATCTCGTAGAATTCGATCACCGCAATCACCTCGCCCGTCGCCTGATTGCGGATCGGAGAATAGATTTCCAACAAGGGCACATTCATGGCGTTTTCGGCCTGATCCTCGGCGTCTTTGGTGTCCTGAAACTCGGCCCGAACCTCGCCCGCCCAGGCGAGACGCAGGTTTTCGGTGGGCTCGAAAACGCGGCCCACAAGGTCCTTGTTCGAGGCGTCCAGCACCAGCCCTCCGCGACGCCAGACCTTGAAACTGACCACCCGTCGCCCAAGTTCGGTTTGCGCCAGAAGGCCCGCGATGTCCTTTTTCGACCGGGCCGAAAGGCTTTCCTGCTGGGTCAGGTCCTGGGTCAGGGGGCTGACGAAGTTCTCCATGTAAAGCGCGGTGGCATTGGCGGTGTTGCGCACCACAACCTCTTCGATTCGCCCGGCCACCACTGACCCGACGATCAAAGCGGCCGCCAGAATGACCACCCCGCCCGCCAGCGCAAACTGCGCGGCCAAGGACATTCCGGCCCAACCCGTTTGTGCGCTTCGATCCGTCACGGTTCTGCCTTGCAATTGCGGGCCGAGGTTAGCCCCGCACCCGCCCCGATCCTAGCCCCAATCCCGACGCGACCAAAGCCCGTGCCTTGGGATCAGGCGGGCAGATTGGCCCGCACGAAGGTCACGATGTCGGCCATCGGTCGCGCCCCGGCCAGACGGGCCATCTCGCGACCGCGGGAATACAGGATCAGGGCAGGAATGCCTTTGATCCGCGCACGGCTGGCAATACCCGCGTGATCTTCGGTGTTCAGCCTGGCCAGACGCACCTGCGGCGCCAGCACCTTCGCCGCCTTGGCGAATTCTGGCGCCATCGCGCGGCAGGGCCCGCACCACGGCGCCCAATAATCCACCAGAAGCGGCAAATCGTCCTGCCCTGTCGCCTTGTCGTGGGCGGTGGCGTCCAACTCGTGGACCCGACCATCGGCCAGCGCTTCGCCACAAGATCCGCATTTCGGCGCCATGCTCAGCCGGTCAACGGGAACGCGGTTCATCTGACCACAGGTCGCACAGCACAGCTTTACGGTGTCCCTCATGTCGCCCCCCCGGCCTTTCCGCGCATTCATATTCCGTCTTCGGCATATATTGGATCCGGGCGTGCGGGCATCAAGGGTTGCTAAAGCAAGTCCTCTTCTTCGCCTGAAACGTCGTGGCCCAAAGCGGCCAGTCCCGCCTCAAGATTTTCCGCCAGATGCGGCATGCCCAACAGGTAATCCTCGGTCGGGGTCGTCGCCTCGGAAAAGGCGGTCTTGACGGCGGTGTCGAAGTCTTCAGGCTCAAAGGCAGCGCGTCCGACCCAAGCAATCGCGGTCAGATGGGCCTTTTCATCATCGTTCAGCCCGGCAATGAACTGCGTGAGTTCAGGTTCTGCCGCGGGTCCCTCGCGAAACTGGAAAATGATCTGCACCACCTTGGCAGGGGTAATGTCCAATTCGATCAAAGCCATGAGGGTCTCCTGATGGATATCCGGCACAGGGCAATTCCGGCGGGGAGGGGTTAAAGGACAGCGAAGAGCAGCCCATAGGCCAGTGACCCCGCCAGTGTGGCCCCGACCACCGACTTCGTCACGCGAAATGTAACGACGACTGCAAGAATGCCCGCCACCAAGGGCCCCTGTCCGGTCATGGGACCGCGCAATTCCGGCAGGACGGCGGCCACAAACAGGGTTGCGATTGCCGCTGGCCCGGTCGACGCCAGAAACCGCGACAAAAGGCTGTCGGGTTTGAGGGCCGACAGATCGACTCGGGTCGGCAGGAAGCGAAAAGCATAGGTGAAGCCGCCGACGATCAGCACCAGAATGACAAGGTCACTGCGCATCTTGTGCTCTTGGACCCAGGACCCCGGCGACGGCTCCGGCGATCATGCCGCCCAGAATGCCCGCGGTGCCCGACCACAGCAGCGTCAGGCCGACGCAGACGGCGGCGGCGATGGCGATGACGGGCAGGTGTGACCGCGCAAGGATCGACAGCAACAGGGCCAGAAACAGGGCGGGCAACATGAAGGCCAGACCGGCCTGCAGGGCGGGATGGCCCGCAAGTGCCCCACCCCCGGCAAAGGCACCCGCCGCCGTGCCCCCAAGCCAGGCCAGATAGGCACCCAAGCCCAGCCCCAGCATGAAGGGCTCGGAAAACTTTCGTCCCCGCGCCAATTGCCCCAATGCCGCGCCAAAGACTTCGTCGGTCAGGGCAAAGGCCCAAAGATGCGCCTGGTTGCGGGCCGCCCCGGGCCCGGCCCGTTTGTAAAGGGCGGGTCCATACATCACATGGCGGATGTTCATCGCCACCAGCGTGAAGGCGGCGACCAGGATCGGCGCGCCGCCGGTGATCAGCGCCAGCGCCAGAAACTGCGAAGCCCCGGCAAAGATGAAGGCCGACAGCCCGAAAGCTTCAAGCCCGGTCAGACCCTGGCCGGTGGCCGCGACCCCGAAGGCGAAGGCGATCGGAAAATAGCCCAAGGCAATGGGCAGGGCGGCAAGCAGCCCTTGGCGAAACGACGTGGGGTCGGTGTCAGACATGGGCGGCAGCGGTAAGGGGCGGGCAGGGGGGCTGTCAAGCCCTGGTCCGATGCCCGCCATTTTCGCTTTCAAGGGCTTTCGTCAAAGCGCCCGATGCCGACGCCGCCGTTACTCTGCCGCGTCCAGATAGGCCTCGACCGGCGGGCAGGTGCAGGTCAGGTTGCGGTCGCCCCAGACATTGTCGACCCGGCCCACCGGCGGCCAGTATTTGTCGATCCGGAAGGCCCCGGGCGGAAAGCACCCCTGTTCGCGGCTGTACTTGCGGTCCCAGTCGGCCACCAGATCGCCAACGGTGTGGGGCGCGTGACGCAGGGGGCTGTCGTCCGAGGTGATCTCGCCACGTTCCACCGCGCGAATTTCCTCGCGGATCGCCAGAAGGGCGGTGATGAAGCGGTCGATCTCGGCCTTGGTTTCGGATTCTGTCGGTTCGACCATCAGCGTCCCTGCCACCGGCCAGGACATGGTAGGCGCATGAAAACCGTTGTCGATCAGGCGCTTGGCAATGTCGTCCACCGTCACGCCGACCTCGGCAAAGGGCCGGGTGTCCAGAATGCATTCATGCGCCACCCGCCCCTTGTTGCCCATGAACAGGATCGGATAGGACCCGGCCAGCCGCGCCGCGATGTAATTGGCGTTCAGGATCGCCACGCGGGTGGCCTGGGTCAGCCCCTCGCCGCCCATCATCAGGCAATAGGCCCACGAGATCAGCAGGATGGAGGCCGACCCGTAGGGTGCCGCCGACACCGGCCCCGCAAGGTCGTCGTCCTGCGGGCCGGTGCCCGCCATTCCCCCGGATTCAGGATGCCCCGGCAGATAGGGCGCCAGATGCGCCTTGACCCCGATGGGCCCCATGCCGGGCCCGCCACCGCCATGCGGGATGGCAAAGGTCTTGTGCAGGTTCAGGTGCGACACGTCCGAGCCGATCTCTCCGGGTTTCACCAGACCGACCAGTGCGTTCATGTTGGCCCCGTCGAGATAGACCTGGCCCCCGTGGTGATGGGTGATCTGGCAGATCTCGCGCACGGTCTCTTCGAACACGCCGTGGGTCGAGGGATAGGTGACCATGCAGGCGGCAAGATTGGCCCCCGCCACCGCCGCCTTTTCGCGGAAATCCTCGAGGTCCACATCGCCGTTCGGCATGGCCTTGACAACCACGACCTGCAAACCCGCCATCTGGGCGCTGGCCGGGTTGGTGCCATGGGCCGACACCGGGATCAGGCAGATGGTGCGATGCCCCTCGCCCCGTGCCCGATGATAGGCGGCAATGGTCAACAACCCGGCATATTCGCCCTGCGCGCCGGAATTCGGCTGCATCGAAAAGGCGTCATAGCCGGTGATCTCGCACAGCTTTTCGGTCAGATCCTCGATCGCCTCGCGGTAGCCCAGGGCCTGATTGGTCGGGATGAAGGGGTGCAACCCGCCGAATTCGGGCCAGGTGATCGGCATCATCTCGGCGGCGGCATTCAGTTTCATCGTGCAGGACCCCAGGGGGATCATCGCCCGGTCCAGCGCCAGATCGCGGTCCGACAGGCGGCGCATGTAGCGCATCATCTCGGATTCGGCGCGGTTCATGTGAAAGACCGGATGGGTCAGATAGGGGCTGGTGCGCAGCAGGTCCTCGGGAAAGCCCAGTTCGGCCCGCGCCGGCGGCGCGTCTTCGATGCCAAAGGCCCGCAGGACGCGGCGCAGGACATCTTCGTTCGAGGTTTCGTCCAGCGAAATGCCGACGTGATGCTTGCCCACCTTGCGAAAGTTCAACCCCTCGGCCCGGGCGGCGGCCAGAATGCCCGCCTGCCCCACGCCGACCTCGACCGTGATCGTGTCGAAAAACGCCTTTGGCGGCAGGGTCGCCCCGGCGTCGCGCAGCGCCTGCGCCAGCCGCACGGTCAGCGAGTGAACCCTTTCGGCAATCGCGCGCAGTCCCACCGGCCCGTGAAACACCGCGTAGAACCCGGCCATCACCGCCAGCAATGCCTGCGCGGTGCAGACGTTCGAGGTGGCCTTTTCGCGGCGGATGTGCTGCTCGCGGGTCTGCAGGGCCAGACGGTAGGCCTTGTTGCCATGGCTGTCGATCGACACGCCGACGATGCGGCCGGGCATCTGGCGCTTGTGGTCATCCTTGCAGGCGAAAAACGCGGCATGTGGCCCGCCATAGCCCATCGGCACGCCAAAGCGCTGGCTGGAGCCGACAGCGATATCGGCCCCCATCGCGCCGGGCTCTTTCAACAGGCACAGCGCCAGAAGGTCGGTGGCGACGACGGCCACGGCACGGGCGGCGTGCAGGGCCTCGATCAGCGGCGTCAGGTCCTGAACATGGCCCCAGGTGCCGGGGTACTGAAAGATCGCGCCAAAAACCGCCGTCGCGTCCAGGGTTTCCGGCGCGCCTACGATCACGCTGATCCCCAGGGGAGCGGCCCGGGTCCGGATCACGCCAATGGTCTGGGGGTGGCAGTTTTCGTCGACAAAGAACGCCCGCGCCTTCGATCTGGCGACACGCTCGGCCATGGTCATCGCTTCGGCCGCCGCCGTCGCCTCGTCCAGCAGGCTTGCATTTGCGACATCCATGCCGGTCAGATCGGCCACCATGGTCTGATAATTCAGCAAAGCCTCAAGCCGGCCCTGGGCAATCTCGGGCTGGTAGGGCGTATAGGCGGTGTACCAGGCGGGATTTTCCAGAATGTTGCGCTGAATGGCGGGCGGGGTCACGGTGCCGTAATAGCCTTGCCCGATCAGCGAGGTCATCACCACATTGCGCGACGCCACCTTGCGCATCCGCGCCAACAGGTCGTGCTCTGACAGTGGCGCCCAACCCAGAGGGGTCTTCTGGCGGATCGAGGCGGGCACGGTCTGGTCGATCAGCATCTCAAGATCGGTGACACCAACGGCGGCCAGCATCTGGTCCATTTCCGCAGGGGACGGGCCGATGTGGCGGCGATTGGCGAAATCATAGGGATCGTAGGTGGTTGGCGTGAAGGTCATAATCCTGCCCCTTGAGAAATCCTGCGCCGGGCGCCGG
>JANMJC010000510.1:0-9518 GCA_031371185.1 Paracoccaceae bacterium
CATCGCTGGAGGCGCAGGCCAGCCGCTCGCTGGTTCCGGCCTCGGACCTGTCGCGGCGGGGCGCGGGCGGCCTTGGGATCGACGCCCCTTCGGCGGGCGGGCCTGCCGGTCGCGGCCTCGGCGGGGTGGGGGCGCGGGCGGTCTCGGGATCGACGACCCTTTAGACGGGCGCGCCTTTCGGTCGCAGCCATCGCGGGGCGCGCGCGCGCGGGGGGGCCTAGGCTTGCATTTGTTCAAACGATTGATTAAAATTTCGATATGTCCGCATCCCCGTCGCCCCTGGCCGCAAACCGATCCGCACCCGAAGGCACCCGGGCGGCCCTGATCGAGGCCGGGCTGCATCTGTTCGGCCACCAAAGCTTTGCCGCCACCTCGACCCGGCAACTGGCCCTGCGCGCTCAGACCAACATCGCCTCCATCGCCTATCACTTTGGCGGCAAGGCGGGCCTGCGCGACGCTTGCGCGGCCGAAGTCGTGCGGCAGATGGGCTTGGTCATCGCCCAGGTGGCCGATGCGCCGGTGGCCTCGGCGCAGGCCGCGCGGGCGCAGTTGCACGCCATCATGCGCCGCATGGCGGGGTTCCTGATCGGCGGGGGTCAGGCCGACGATCTGGTGCCCTTCCTCTTGCGCGAGATGACCGAGGGCGGCCCGACGCTGGAGGTCTTCTATCACGGCTTGGCCGAACCGACCCACCGCCGCCTCTGTGGCCTTTGGGGGGCCGCGACCTTGCAGGACCCGGAAGGCGACGCGGTCAAGCTGCAGGTCTTCAGCGCCCTGGGTCAGGCGCTGTACTTCCGGATCGGGGCGCGCATCGTGACCCGGCGCATGGGGTGGACGGCCTATGGGCCCGATCAGGCCGACCGCATTACCGAAACCCTGATCGCCAATCTGGACGCGCTTTTGGGCTCTGTGGAAAGGTCATGACCATGTTCGCCTGTTCGATCCCGCTTCTGTCGGCCCTGTTTGCCGCCTGCGCACCGCCGCCGCCCTTTGCCACCGGCTATGTCGAGGGCGACTACATTCTGATCGCCCCGGTGACCACGGCGCAGATCGACGGGCTGAACGTGGCGCGGGGCGACCACGTCACGGCGGGCCAGATTCTGGTCGCGCTGGAAAAGCGCGATGCCGAGATTGCGCTGGCGCAGTCGCAGGCCGCCCTGTCAAAGGCCGACAGCCAGTTGGCCAACCTGCGCGAAGGCAAGCGGCCCGAAGAGATCGGCGTGATCGAGGCGACGCTGGCCTCGGCGCGCGCCCAAGGGGACGAGGCGCAGCGCAACGCGGCACGGCTGGTCTCTCTGGCGGCCAAGGGGGTCGCGACCCAAAGCCAGCAGGACGATGCCGCGACCGCCGCCACAACCGCCGCCGCCAAGACCGCCGAGATCGAGGCCGCCCTTGCCGTGGCCCGCCTGCCGGCCCGCCCGCAGGAAATCGCCGCCGCCGAGGCCACCTTGCGCGGCGCGCAGGCCGATCTCGACCGCGCCGAATGGACCCTGACCAAACGCAAGCTGACCGCGCCTTCGGCGGGTCTGATCGCCGATGTGATCCGCAACCCCGGCGAAATCGCCGGTCCCTCGGCCCCGGTCCTGTCGCTGCTGCCCGATGGCGCGGTCAAGCTGCGGCTTTATGTCCCCGAGGCCTTTGTGGCGCAAATCCACCCCGGCAGCACCCTGAGGGTGAATTGCGATTCCTGTCCCGCGGGGCTGACCGCGCGGGTCAGCTATGTCTCGGACGGCCCCGAGTTCACGCCGCCGGTGATCTATTCGCTGGAAAACCGCCAGAAGCTGGTCTTCCTGATCGAAGCGCGCCCCGATGCGGCGGCGGCGGACTATCTCAAACCCGGCCAGATCGTCGATGTCGACCTGTCCTCGGCCGCCGAATGACCCGGCAACCCGCCATCGAGGTGCGCGGACTTGTCAAGCGGTTTGGCGAAAAGACGGTGGTCGATCGGGTTTCGATGACGGTGGAGCGGGGCGAGATTGCCGGGTTTCTGGGCCCCAACGGATCGGGCAAGACCACCACGATCCGCATGATGTGCGGGTTGTTGACGCCGGATGCGGGCGAGGGGCAGGTTCTGGGCCACGACATCCGCCGCGACGGGGCCGCGATCAAGCGCGAGATCGGCTACATGACCCAACGCTTTTCGTTCTATGAAGACCTGACCATCGAGGAAAACCTGAACTTTGTGGCGGGCCTCTACGGGCTGAAACCGGCGCGGCAAACGGTGGCCGACACTCTGGCCGATCTGGGCCTGACCTCACGTCGCGGGCAGTTGGCAGGGGCCCTGTCGGGCGGCTGGAAACAACGGCTGGCGCTGGCCGCCTGCATCATGCACCGCCCGCAGCTTCTGTTGCTGGACGAGCCGACCGCCGGGGTCGACCCCAAGGCGCGGCGCGAATTCTGGGACGAGATTCACCGGCTGTCCGCCGAGGGGCTGACCGTTCTGGTGTCCACTCACTACATGGACGAGGCCGAGCGCTGCCACCGGATCAACTATATCGCCTATGGCAGGCTGGTGGCGCGCGGCACGGTTCCCGAGGTGGTGAAAGGCGCCGATCTGACAACGGTGGTGCTGGAAGGGGCGGGCACCGCAGAGGCGGCACGGCGGCTGCGCACCTTGCCCGGCGTCGATCAGGTCGCCCCTTACGGCACCACGCTGCATGTCATCGGGCACGACGGGGCGGCCCTGCGCGCGGCCGCGACCCGCGTGGCGCAAGACACCGGCTGCACCCTGCACGACGCCGAAACCAGCCTTGAGGATGTCTTCATCCAGTTGATGGGGCAAGCGCAGGAAGCGCCCCGATGACGCCGCTTCTGTCGCTGCGCCGCCTGTGGACCCTGATCACCAAAGAGGTGATCCAGATGAAGCGCGACCGCATCACATTCGCCATGATGCTGGGCGTGCCCCTGATGCAGCTGATGCTGTTCGGATTTGCAATAAACAATGATCCCAAAGGCTTGCCCGCCGCTCTTGTCGCGCCGACTCAAGACCGCTTTACCTGCGCCATCGTCTCGGCGCTGGAGGTCACCGGCTATTACCACTTCACCTATCCCAATGCCTCGGCGGCGCAGGCCGAGTTTCTGATCGCGCGCGGCGATGTCAGTTTCGTGGTCACCGTGCCATCGGACTTTGGCCGCCGGGTCGAACGCGGCGATCATCCGCAGATCCTGATCGAGGCCGACGGCACCGATCCCGCCGCCGCATCGGGGGCGATTTCCACGCTCGGCACCGTGGCCGCCGACGCCCTGCTGCGCGAAACCGGGTCCGAGGCCGAGGCCGCCCAGCAATCCCTGTCGCGCATGTCGGTCGTGGTGCACCGGCGCTATAACCCCGACGGGATCACGCAATACAACATCGTGCCGGGGCTGTTGGGCGTGATCCTGCAGATGACCATGGTGATGATGACCTCGATGGCGCTGACCCGCGAAACCGAGCGCGGCACGATGGAAAACCTGCTGTCGATGCCGGTGACCCCGGTGGAAATCATGCTGGGCAAGGTGCTGCCCTATTTCTTCATCGGTGCGGTGCAGGTGACGGTGGTGCTGGTCGTGGCGCGGCTGGTGTTTGCGGTGCCTTTCGTGGGCTCTCTGGCGCTGCTTCTGGGGGGCGTGTTCCTGTTCGTGCTGGCGCTGGTGATCCTGGGCTACCTGATTTCCACCGCCGCGCGGACCCAGATGCAGGCCATGCAACTGACCTTCTTTTATTTCCTGCCCTCGCTGCTGTTGTCGGGCTTCATGTTTCCCTATCGCGGCATGCCCGGTTGGGCGCAGACCCTGGGCGAGGCCTTGCCCCTGACCCATTTCCTGCGCCTGATCCGGGCGGTCATGCTGAAAGGCGCCGACTATCCCGCCGTCGCCCAGCAGATCGCCGCCCTTTGCATCTTCGTCGCCGTCTTCGCGGCGCTGGCGCTCAGCCGGTTCCGGCGCACGCTGGACTGATTTGCAAGGGTCCGGGGGCACCTGTACGCCCTGCCCCCGGTCGCCCCCGCGCCCGTCGCGGTCCGGTCAACCGCCCGCTCCCTTGGGCTTTCGGATCCGGCATCCCGCCCGGGCGAGGAACGCAATCCCCACGCCTTGCGCCGCCTTTCCGCCCCTTTACCGCGCGTGCCGAAAGGGGCAAGGCCCGACCGAAAGCCCCGCCCGGGCCCTGCACCCCTTGATTTCGGGCGCAAGAAGCCGTTTTGGTTCGGTCACGGGACATCCCGCTCCTGAAAGGCCCGACCATGCACTCGATCCACTTTACCCATGCCATCACCCGCAAACCCGCCGCGTCGATCCTGCACGGCCTGCGCGCGGTGGACAGGGGCAACCCCGATCTGCCGGTGATGCAGGCTCACCACGCCGCCTATGTCGCGGCGCTGCGCAGCACCGGCGCGCAGGTCGTGGAACTGGAGGCGCTGGAGGATTTTCCTGATTCGGTCTTTGTCGAGGATACCGCCCTTTGCCTGCCCCAAGGTGCCGTGGTCATGCGCCCCGGGGCGGCCTCGCGGTTGGGCGAGGCGGCCCGGATGGAGCCGCATCTGCGCGCGCTTTACGGCGATGTGCGCCGGATCGGGGGCGCGGACAGCTTCATTGAAGGGGGCGACATTCTGGTCACACAAACCGAGATTCTGGTCGGCAGGTCGGCGCGCACCAATGCACAAGGCGTGGCCGAACTGGCGGCGCTGGTCGCGGATTGGGGCCACACCCTGCGCGAGGTCTTCACCCCGCCCGGCGTGCTGCATTTCAAGACCGACTGTTCGCTGCTGGACGGTGATACCGTCCTGTCCACCGAACGGCTGGCCGCGTCGGGCTGTTTTGCGGGCTACAAGGTGATCCTGACCGCGCCCGGCGATGAGGCCTGCGCCAACGCGATCCGGTTCAACGATCTGGTGCTGATGCCCGCAGGCTTTGCCGCCACCCGCGACCTTGTGCAGGGGGCAGGCTTTACGGTGGTCGAGATCGGCAATACCGAATGCGCCAAGCTGGATGGCGGCATGTCCTGCCTGTCGCTGCGCTTCACGCCAAAGGCTTAAGGCATCAGCACCGCCGCCCGCGCATAGTCCGCCGTGTCGGTCGATCCGTCGTCATAGGTGACCAGAACCGTCACCGTCTGCACCGAGGACAGTGCTTGCGTGACGAAGGGCAGAACCCCCTGATCCATCTTCAGCGCGTTGGGCTGGGCTTCGGTCTTGTAGCAAGGCTCGATCACCAGGGGCACCTCGGGGGCGGCGCCGTTGACGCCGTAAGCCACGCTTTCAACCCCGCAGCGCCAGGCCAGAAGGTTGGTGAAATAGATCAGATCCTGCCCGTCCCATTCGCGCACCGCGATCCATTGCGGCTTGGTCGCTGACAGGATCGGCTTGACCTCGGCGGCGGAGGTGAAGGATTGCGCAACTGCGGGCAGAGCAAGGCCGACCGTGAAAACCGCCGCAAGGCGCAAGAAAGTCATGGCAATCTCCTTTTGCATTCCCAAAGGACTTGGGGCCTAGTATGGCACAAAACGACGCAGGCCCTATTCCCAAATCATGACAGTTCCTCCCCCCAAGGGGCAAGCATTCAACATCCTTGCCGTGGTCCAGAACGGCCGCCTGCAATACGAGGCGCTGCTGCTGGCGGCGTCTTTGAGGGCGCGCTGCCCGACCTTCGCGGGCAAGCTGTACCTTGCCGAACCGCAGCGCGGTGGCAAGTGGCGGCGCAATCCGGCCGTCACCGACCCGGCCATCCGCGCCATGCTGGAAGACCTGGGCGCGGTGTTCCTGCCGTTTGAGGCGCAGGTCTTTGGCGAGACCTATCCCCATGGCAACAAGATCGAGGCTCTGGCCCATCTGCCCGACGCGCCCTTCCTGTTTCTGGACACCGACACGCTGATTTTGGGCGACATCGGCTCGATCCCGTTCGATTTCACCCGGCCTTCGGCCTCGATGCGGCGCGAGGGGACCTGGCCCCTCCCGCAACCCTATCTGGGGTACACGCCGATCTGGCGCGCGCTTTATGCCCGCTTCGGGCTGGACTTCGCCGCGACCCTGGATCTGGCGCAGCCCGATGAATACTGGCAGCGCTATCTGTATTTCAACGCCGGCTGGTTCTTTGGCAGCAGCCCGCGCCAGTTTGGCGCGCGGTTCCTGACCTATGCCACCTCGATCCGCGACAACCCCCTGCCCGAACTGGCGGCGCAGGAAATCTATCCCTGGCTGGACCAGATCGCGCTGCCTCTGGTGATCCATTCGCTTGGCGGCGGGCGACCGGGGCCGGGTCTTGCGGGCATGGACGGGGCCGTCACCTGCCACTATCGCCATCTGCCGCTGCTATATGCCCGCGAAAGCGATCTGGCGGTCGAGGTGCTGGAAGAGGTCGCGCGTGACCAGCCACTGCGCCGCATCCTGCGCGAGTACGAGCCGGTCAAGCTGATGGTCTATCAGAACAAGGGCCGCAAGGCGCGCGAGTTGTTTGACCACGCCAACCTGCCGCGCCGCGAGCAGATGCTGCGCGGCCCCTTGAAAGAGGCCGGGCTTTGGCTGCGCGAAGGGCGCGGCAAGGCGCCCGATCCGGCTAAAGCCACAGAACCGGCCAGAGCGACGCCACCAGAAGGGCCGCCATCGTCCAGTTGAACGCGTTCAGGCGCCGGGGGTCTTGCAGGACGGACCGCATCCCCTGCCCCGCCCAGGCCCACAGCGAAACCGAGGGGAAGTTGATCAGCGCGAACAGGCCCGCGACAAGGGCCACCTGCGCCGCGCCCCCTTCGGTTGCATAGGCCGCCATGGCCCCGATGGACATGGCCCAGGCCTTGGGATTGACCCACTGAAACGCCGCCGCCTCTAGGAACGTCAAAGGCCTGGCCCCGGCCCGCCCCTCGCCGGGGGCGCTGGCATGGGCCATCTTCCAGGCCAGCCACAGCATGTAGATCACCGCCGCGATCTTCATCGCCAGCCGCGCCTGCGGCAAGGCCTGCAAGGCCGCCCCCAGCCCCAAGCCCACCAGCAACGCCATGAAGGCATGGCCCAGACTGATGCCCGCCATATGTGGCAGGCTGCGGCGCAGACCGAAATTCGCCCCCGAGGCCATCAGCATCAGGTTGTTCGGCCCCGGCGTGACCGAGGTGACAAAGGCAAAGCCCAGAAGGCCAAGGAATTGATCAAGCGTCATGCGCCAATGATTGCCCCTTTCCGGGGCTTTCGGGTTGCTTTTCGGCGGTTATTTCGCGATAGTTTGCAACAAATGACCAAGCTTGACCTTACAAACCACCGAATATTGCAGACCCTTTCCTCCGAAGGGCGGCTGGCCAATCTTGATCTGGCCGACCGCGTCGGCCTTTCGCCCTCGGCCTGCCTGCGCCGGGTGCAGGAACTGGAGCGGTCGGGCGTGATCAAGGGATACCGCGCCGTCTTGGACCCCGCCAAGCTGGGCATCGGGTTTCTGGCCTATGTCACGGTCGGGTTGAACAGCCATACCAAAGCGGCGCAAGAGGCCTTTGAGCGCGCGATTTCCCGGGCGCGCGAGGTGCGCGAATGCCACAACATCACCGGGACGGTGGAATATCTTCTGCGCGTGGAAACCGCCGATCTGGCCGCCTTCAAGCATTGGCACACCGATGTGCTGGGGGTACTGCCGCAGGTGCACTCGATCACCACCTTTGTGGTGATGGGCAGTCCCAAAGATGAACGGGCCTGATCCGGTGACGCGCCCCCTGATCGAGGATCGGCTGGCGCAGGGTCTGGCGGCCGCGCTGACCGGGCAGACCCCGCCCTTGACCTTTGGGCTGCCGACCGATGTGCAACTGTGCTTTCGCGCCCGGGGCAAACGGCTGGCCCGGGTCTGGGGCCATGGCGCCGGGCTGGAGGCTGCGCTGGCCGATGCCGTCGCCCGTGCCGGGACCCTGTCCACCCCCCCGACGCAGATCGAGATTACCCTGGCCCGCCCCGGTCGCCTGATGCGGCAGGACGATCTGTCGCGCGCCCGCGTCAACGACTTTCGCGGGCTTTACGGCATCGAGTTGCGCGCGCCGGGGACGCGGGCGCGCATCGGCCCTTTGGAAATGCTGACCCGCAACCTTGGCCCAAGGGCGGCCCTGCAGGCGCTGTCCCACGAGATCGGCCTGCCCCTGTCGCGGGTTCAGGCATGGGCCTTTCCCGCCGACCAGTTCCTGATGGATTGGCCCGGCCAGCGCATTCACCACCTGTTTCGCGGCCAGAAGATCGTGCCGCCCGCCACAATCACCCGCGCCAGAACCGCCGAAATGGCCGGGCTGATGGAGGATTGGCTGCTGGCGCAGGTCGCACCCTCGGGGGCGGCGACCTACAAATACTGGCCCTCGTCGGGCAAATATTCCAACGCCAACAACATGATCCGGCAGTTCATGGCCAGCGCCGCGCTGGCCCGCATCGCCCTTCGGCGCGGGGATGCGGCCAGTGCCGCCACGGTCCAGCGCAATTTCGCCTTCAACTTCGCCGCCTTCTATTCGCAGGAAAACGGCCTTGGCCTGATCCACGAAGGTGACAAGATCAAGCTGGGAGCCGCCGCCGTGGCGCTGATCGCCTGCCTTGATCTGCCCGATCCCGCGCCCTTTCAGCCCCAGATCACCGCCCTTGCCAGGTTCATCCTGTCGATGCAGAACCAGGGCGGGTCGTTCCGCACCTTCCTGACCCCCGCCGACCGCACCGATTGCCAGAACTTCTATCCTGGCGAGGCCTGTCTGGCCCTGATGCGCCTGTTTGCCGTGACCCGCGACGAATCCCTGATCACCGCCGTCACCCGCGCCTTTGCCCATTACCGCGACTGGCACCGTGCCGACCGGAACCCCGCCTTCGTGCCCTGGCACGCCGCCGCCCTGTGCCATCTGCATCGCCACCGCCCCGACCCCGACATCGCCGCCTTCGTGTTCGAGATGTCCGACTGGCTGTTGACCATCCAGCAGGGCCGCGACCGCCCCGCCGATGTCTGGGGCGAATTCTTTGACCCCGCGCGCCCCGACTTCGGCCCCCCCCATGCCAGCGCCACCGGAGTCTATCTGGAAGGGCTGATCGAAGCCTGGGATCTGGCGCGCTCCCTTGGCGACAGCGCCCGCGCCGAGGCCTATCGCAAGGCGATCCTGTCGGGCCTGCGGTCGCTGCGGCAACTTCAGTTCCGCCATCCGTCCGACATGTTCTATCTGTCCCGGCGGACCCGCGTTCTGGGGGCCTTGCGCACCACGACCTACGACAACACCATCCGCATCGACAACGTGCAACACGGGTTGATGGCGATCCACCGCATCCTGGATCTCTGGGGCGAGGCCGAATTCCGCCCTTAGGATCTTTGCGAACGACGTCCGTCCTGGCGATGGGGAAGCCGCCATTTCCCGGGAAGCGCTTTGCGGCCTCAGATCTTGCGGGTCAGAACCGGGATTTCGGCGCGCTGGCGGAACCGCAGGGCGGAATGATCCGGGTCGACGGCTACCTGGGTCACCGGCAGAAAGCCAAGGGCGGTCAGCGGCTCCCAACCCTGATCGCGCGTGATGGTCGAGGCAACCCGACCGGATTTCCTGGGGTAGATCAGCCACAGAT
>JANMJC010000522.1:0-3924 GCA_031371185.1 Paracoccaceae bacterium
CGCGGCGAAACCGACCCCGGTTTCAGGCCGCAACCGCCACTCCGGCACCGGCCACGGGGCGGCGGATCACCCATTCGGCAAGCGCGATGTTGATGCCCCAGGAGGCCACGAACACCAGATCCGACAGGTAGCCCTCGATCGGATCGCCCGTGATCACGAAGATCGGAAACATGATCAGGGACACGGTGGCAGATCCCATGCCGATTGCATAGGCGCGGATCATCCATGCCTTGTGGCGCGCCACATTCCGGTTGCGGATCGCCAGCAGCGCCAGGATCAGCGCCCCTGCCATGGCCACGCTTGCCACGATGCGCGCCGTCACCAGCACCCAGGTTGATCCCTCGGGAAACTGCCACAAGAGCCGCAGGGACGACAGCGCAAGCAACAGACCAAATGCGACAAAAATCCGCCCTGTCACCCGATGTGCGCGGCCAAACCGGCGTTTCAGGACACCGGCGAACTGGATCGGTCCCAGGACCCCGAACACCACTCCGCCAAGAGCGTGAAAGAACAGCACCCAGGGAAGCGCAAGGAACCGTGCCGAATCCTCGGGCAAAAGGCCGGCAGGGATCTGGTATAGGACCACAGCGGCCACAAGAATTGGGATAGCCGAAAAAAACAGCAGAAATAGCGCGAGCGGGATTGGTTGCGAAAGAATGCGTATCATGCCGATTGGTCCTTGTTTCAAAGTTCGCAAAAGCAGTTCAAGTCGTTGTGGCGACATCAAGCCTCTGAATTCGAACGTTCTTGGTTTGAATTCTGGTTCCGTCGAAACTGGAACCGTTTTAGCTGGCGAATTTCAGAATGATGTTTCCGGGTTTTGAAAAGGTCTCGGCCCTGGCGTGGGCCGTCTGGATATCGTCAAAGTCAAAAACCGGCCCGACGACCGGGCGATAGGTGCCTTCGCGGAACAGGGAAACCAGCCGCTCCATGTTGGCCCGGCTTTCCGAACTGATCACAGCCCTGACACGACGGCCCCCGGCCCGCTTTGATCGCAGCCCCGCGCCGATGGTCTGGCCCAGATCGGCCGAGACCAACAGCAGTCTGCCGCCTTTGGCCAAGAGCGGCCGGGCGCGCGGCCATGGCAAGGTTCCGATCACATCCACGATCACGTCATACTGACCACTGATCGCGTCGGTCTTGTAGTTGATCACCTCTTCAGCCCCAAGCTGCATGGCCAAGGCGCGGTTTTGGCCCGAACAGACTGCCGTGACCCGCGCGCCCCTGGCCGCCGCAATCTGAACCGCCGCCGAGCCGACCGACCCGGTTGCACCATTGACCAGCACGCGAACCCCCGGCGCCAGATCGACAGTGTCCAGCAAAAGGGTCGATGCCGTCAGCCCGCCAAAGAAAAAGGCAGCGCCCTCTTCGTGGCTTAACCCCTCAGGCAGTGCCATCACCCGGTCTGCGGCAACGGCGACAAATTCGCCGTGGGCCCCGCCTTTGATGCCCGACAGGCCAAAGACGCTTTGGCCCACCGCGAATTCTGTGACACCCGCTCCCAGACCTGCAATCTCGCCCGAAAAGCTCCAGCCTTGTACGGGGTTGCGCGGCGCGTTCCAGCCAAAGACCAGCCGCAGCATCAGGCCGAACCCGCGCGGCACCCGGCCCGACCTGATGCGCACATCGCCCGCCGTCACAGGCGCGGCCTGTACCCTCACCAGTACTTGCCCCTTGCGCGGCACCGGGGCTGGCACCTGTTCAAAGACAATGTTTTCCACGCCGCCATAAGCGGTAACTTTGGCCACTTTCATTTGCGTCTCCTCAGGGGCCTTTGCCCGCTTCACCCTCGCCGTAGAAGAACACCTCTTCCAGCGGCCGCCCAAAGACCCGGGCGATTTGAAAGGCCAGTTCCAGCGTCGGCGAGTATTTCGCCGCCTCGATGGCCACGATGGTCTGGCGCGTCACACCCACCTTTTCGGCCAGGTCCTTTTGCGTCATCTCCTGCGCTTCGAACCGCAGACGGCGGATATGATTGCCGATCTGATGCCGGGCCATTCAAAACCCGCGTCGATAACAGATGATCTTGAAGATCTCCTTGACGATCCCCGAAAGCATCAAACCAATCAGAATGACGTTCAGCGCCCGAACCGCACTTGCACCGCCCCAGGCCAGATAGATGATCCCCGCCGCAAGACCGAAATGGACCAGCAACGATTCAATCCGCATGCCGCGCACTTCGATCATCCGGTCCCGCTCGTCGCGCAGGTCCGAAGGTTTCATTTCGCCGGTCAGGATCGTGTAAAGGATGGTGAAAAGGATCGTGACGCCAATTGCAATTCCAATGCTGATCGCGATCAGCCACAGAACCGAGCGCGCCCAGATCATCAACCCGTCCGGCCCGTCATAAAGCCCGGCCGCAGACTGCCCCGTGATGCGAAAATAGAACATCGCGGCCACAATCAAGGTGATGAGCAAGCTGGTGAAGGCATCGCGTTCGCCAAAAGACATCGGGGCACTCTTCGAATCGTGTCTGGTTTTCTGGACTTTGAGTATTCAAAAGCAGACACCGTGTCAAAGATTTTTTACATCTTCCCGATTTCAGGCGGGTTCCTTCATCCGTCCGGCCCACATCGCCTGAAACGCCGGGCGGGCCTGGCACCGCTCCAGCCAGGCCTTGACGGCGGGAAATTCGCCCAACAGGGTCGGATGGCCCTGGGCATAGCGCAGGCATTCGGCGGTGTTCAGATCGGCCACGGTAAAGCGCCTGCCAACCAGCCAGTCCGCCGCCTGCAGATGCTGTTGCAACCGCGCCAAGGGCCGCCGCAACCGCTCGGCATTCACCGCGATCCCGGCGCGGCCCTCGGGGCTTTGGTCGCCGCCTTCGGCCTGAGCGTACAGGATTTCCAGTGCCGGGGTCTCGACCGAGGTCGCGGCGAACAGGGCCCATTGCTCCATCAGGGCGGTTTCCGCGTGATCAGCGGGCCCCAAAGCCCCACCATGCGCCCGCGCGATATGCAGGGTGATCGCCAGACTTTCGGTCAGGATCAGCTCACCTTCCTGATAGGCCGGGATCTGGCCCTGGGGATTGACCCGCAAGAACCCGGGCGAGGCGGTGTGCAGCGGGGCATCGGGGGCCTGCGGATTGGCCAGACGGTAGGCCTGGATCACCGGCACATGGGTAAAGTCCAACCCCAGTTCCGCCAAGAGCCACAAGGGACGCGACGCGCGAGAGCGGTAGACCCCGTAAAGCGTGATCATGGCGGGCTTCCTTGTCTGGGCGCGTTGCGCCAAGGATAAGCAGGGCCAACCCCAAGCGAAAGGGGCAAAAGGCAGCGGTCAACAAAAGCCTTGCCGCAGCCACTGCCCCCCGGTCATATCTGTGGCATGTCAGATGTTTCATTGCCCGCCCCGCCCGTAGCGCCGCAAGACCGCGCCGAGATTGTCGAACGTCTTTACGACGTGGCGCTGGATCCGATCCGGCTGGAAGAATTGCTGGACGCCTGGGAGGACCACGTCGGCCCGACCCGCACCCATGACACCCAACGTTTTGAAGACGCCGAGATCCTGTCGCATCTGGACCGGGCCAAGGTGTTCCTTGACCGGTTCGAGGCCACGCGCGAGGATTCGATCTATCGCTCGGTGCTGCAGGACATCCCGCGCTCGGCCGCCTTTCTGGCCGACGAAGGCCCGCAGATTGCCGCCTTCAACCGACCCGCCGAGACGGCCTTCTTCTTGAAGGACGGTGCTCGGCTGACGGATTTGCCGCTGGAAAGCGACGATCTGGAGCGCTTGCGCGATGCGGTGCTGCGCACGATCCACAAGACCCATGACGGCGAGGTGATAGAGACGCTGCGGCTGCGCTCTCGCATCACCGGGTCGGCGATGATCCTGCGCGTCGGCCGCATCGAAGGCGAAAGCCGCCGCCCGCTGGCTTTGGTGATTTCCACCGAAATGGTCTGGCCGGACGGATTTGAGGCCCTT
>JANMJC010000529.1:0-5221 GCA_031371185.1 Paracoccaceae bacterium
CGATGGCGGCAATCTCGGCGCCCTTGGGGTCGTTCCGGTTGACCACGGCCACGCCGTCATCGGGCAACACGCGGTCAAACAGCGCGGCCTTGGCGGCGAAATAGGCCTCGAAGGTCTTGTGATAATCCAGGTGATCCTGCGTAAAATTGGTGAAACCGGCGGCGCGCAGGCGCACCCCGTCAAGGCGGCGCTGGTCAAGGCCGTGGCTTGATGCCTCCATCGCGGCATGGGTCACGCCTTCGGCGGCGGCAAGGGCCAGGATGCGGTGCAGGGTGATCGCGTCTGGGGTGGTGTGGCTGGAGGGTGCCGCCCATGCCCCTTCGATGCCGGTGGTGCCGATGTTGATCGCGGCATGGCCAAGCGCCATCCAGATCTGCCGGGTAAAGGTCGCGACCGAGGTCTTGCCATTGGTGCCGGTGACCGCGACCATGGTGGCGGGCTGTGCCCCAAACCACAGGGCCGCGGCGCGGGCCAGGGCTTCGGCCGGGTTCTCGGCCACGACAAGGGCAGCGGTCGATAAGGACAATTCAGCCTCGGCCAGCCGGGCACCCGCAGCGTCGGTCAGTATCGCGGCCGAACCCCGCGACAAAGCGGCGGCGATGAACTCGGCCCCGTGACGGGCGGCACCCGGCAGTGCCGCGAACAGATCGCCGGGAACAACGGCACGGCTGTCAAGGGTCAGCCCGGTGATCTTGGGGTCGCGCCCGGCGCGCGCTGAAAGCCCGAGGCCCGAGAGGTTCATCTGTCCCATGCTGCTTCCGTCGTTTCGGGCAGACCACGGCGCCCGGAGTTCAGTTCTTGACCGCTGTTACCGCATTGTCCGGGGATTGTTCAACCATCGGACGCAATCCCATCAGGGGGCCGACGCGCTTGATGATCTCGGCGGCCACCGGAACGGCCGTCCAGCCTGCCGTGCGCCGCACATCTCCGCCCGAAGAGCCTTCGGGTTCGTCCATCGTCACCACCAGCACATATTGCGGGTTGCTGGCGGGAAAGACGCTTGCAAAGGTGTTGATGACCTTGTCGTCATAATAGCCGCCGCCGGGTCTGGGCTTGTCGGCGGTGCCGGTCTTGCCCGCAACCTCATAGCCCGGCACATCTGCCAGGGTCGCGGTACCCGACACCACGACCCGGCGCAGCATCTTGACGGCCTCCAGCGCCACATCATGGCGCAGAACCCGGATGCCCTTCATCGGCGCGGTGCGTTTCAGCAAGGTGGGCGTCACCTTGATGCCGCCGTTGCCGATGCTGGCATAGGCTGCGGCCAGGTTCAGCGGGCTGGACGAAATGCCATGACCGAAGGACGCGGTGACGGTCACGACATCGGGCCAGCGGCCCGGGCGCAGCGGCTTGGCGCCGGGGGCCTCGACCAGCTCGACCGGCGAGGCATCCAGAAGCCCCATCAGCGACAGGAACTGCTGTTGCCGCTCGCCCCCGATCATCAGAGCGATATGGCCGGTGCCGATGTTCGACGACACCTCGATCACCTCGGCCACGGTCTTGGTCGGGCCATAGTTGTGGCCATCGTATTCGGTGAACCGCTTTTTGCCGACCGACAGCGCGGCGGTGTTGATCTGGGTATCCGGCGTGACCAGCCCCAGTTCCATCGCCTGGGCGGCGGCAAATATCTTGAAGGTAGAGCCCAGTTCGTAAACGCCCTGCACGGCGCGGTTGAACAATGGGCTGTCGGCGGGTTCCGCCCCCTTGGCAACGATGGGCGAAGGCCGGTCGTTGGGATCAAAGGTGGGCAGGCTGGCCATGGCCAGAATCTCGCCCGATTGCACGTTCATCAGGATGCCGGCGGCCCCGCGGGCGTGCATCATGGTCATGCCGGCCGCCAGAACCTCTTCCATCGTGGCCTGCAGCGTCAGATCTATCGACAGTTCCAGCGGTTGGTCTGCAAGGGCGGGGTCGCGCAACCGGGCGTCCAGCGCCTTTTCGATGCCCGCAACGCCGATCAGTTCAGCCGAATCCACCCCCTCGTTGCCAAAAGAGGCGCCGCCCAGGATATGCGCGGCCAGGGTGCCGTTGGGATAAAGCCGCATCTCGCGCGGGCCGAACAGCAAGCCGGGATCACCGATTTCATGCACCGCCTGCAATTGTTCGGGCGACAGAACCTTGCGCACCCACAAAAAGCTGCGCCCGTCGGTGAACCGGCGCAGAAGGTCTTCTTCCTTCAACTCGGGGAACAGGATCGACAGCTCGCGGGCCACGCGTGGCGGATCGACCAGATCGGCGGTCTGAACATACAGCGAATGGGTCAGCATGTTGGTGGCAAGCGTCAGGCCCTGACGGTCGACGATGTCGGCGCGTTGCGCCTGAATGGTGACGGCACCGATCTCGGACTTCGGCTCCACCGGGGTCTGGCTGGCCATCAGGCCCATACGCCCGCCAATCGCGGTGAAGGCCAGAACAAAGCTGACCGCCAACAGGCCCAGACGGAATTTGGCGCGCCCCATGGCCCGGTCGCGCATCTCTTCATGGCGCAGGCGCAGGTTCTCACGCTCGATCGCGTCGGGGTTGTCACCCTTCAGACGGGCTTGCAGAATACGGGCCAAGGGGCGCAGAGGGGTGCGGGTCATGGAACGGACTCCTCGACATCGCCAAGTTTGCCAGGCTTCAGATCGCCCTGCACATCGACCGATTTCGTCAGGTCCAGCGTGTCGGGCAAACCGGTCGCGAGGGGCACGCGCGGAAAGGCCACCGCGGCGGCAAAGCCAAGTTGCGCCGGCTCCATCGGCATCAGCCCCAGCCGTTCATAGTTCAGGTTGACCAGTTCGCGCAGGCGGTCGGGGCGGTTCAGATAGGCCCATTCGGCCTTTTGCGTTGACAAGGCGTCGCGCAAGAGGCCGATTTCGCGCTGCAGGTCCGAGACCTCGGAAACCTTGGCACGCATGGCATAGTTTTCGGAATAGGCCCAGGAGCCCAGCCCCAATAGCCCCACGAAAGCCATGACATAGATGAAGAACCGCATCGCTACCCCCTGCCTCTGACCGGCAATTCCGGCGCGTCCACCTCTGCGCCCGTGACCGGTTTCGCCGGTGCGGCGGTGCGCCGCGCCACCCGCAGCTTGGCCGACCGAGACCGTGGATTCTGCGCCAGTTCGGTGTCATCGGGGCCCACCGGCTTGCGCGTGACCAGATCGAACCGCGCGGTCGTGGCCGACTTTGCCGGCGCGTAACGGTTGGTGTTGGGCTCTTCGCCCGCCGCGCGCTGGAAAAAGCGCTTCACGATGCGGTCCTCCAGCGAATGAAAGGTGACCACGGCCAGAAGCCCCCCCGGTTTCAGCGCCCGCTCGGCGGCCTCAAGCCCCTGAACCAGTTCGGAAAACTCTTCGTTGACCGCGATGCGCAGCGCCTGAAAGCTGCGGGTCGCGGGGTGGCTTTGGCCCGGCTTGGGGCGCGGCAGACAGCGCGACACGATCTCGGACAGGCGCAGGGTGGTGGTGATCGGCTCTTTCAGGCGCGCCGCCACGATGGCATGGGCGATGCGCCGCGACGCGCGTTCCTCGCCGAAATGATACAGGATGTCGGCCAGACGTTCCTCGCTGGCGGTGTTGACGATCTCGGCGGCCGAGGCGCCCGCCTGCGCCATACGCATGTCCAGGGGGCCGTCCTTGGCAAAGGAAAAGCCGCGCTCGGCCAGGTCCAGTTGCATCGACGACACCCCCAGATCCAGCACGACACCATCCAGCGGCTGACCGGCGTGGCGATCGAGGTCCGAGAAATTGCCCGCCACCAACCGCAACCGCGTGCCATATTCCACGATCATCGGCCGGGCCAGGGTCAGCGCCAGGGGGTCGCGGTCAACCCCGATCACCAGATCGGCCCCCGCGTTCAGCAGGCCCCGCGTGTAGCCGCCCGCGCCAAAGGTGCCGTCCAGCCAGACACCGGTTATGGGTGCGCAGGCCGCCAACAGCGGGGACAGAAGAACCGGAATGTGGGGCAATTGCGCGGGCAGCACGTCGCGGGTCATCGCATCACCCGCCTCGAAGGGCCCTGCCGACCAAGGTCAGGGGATCGACGGCATCGCTGTCATCCATCGCCTGCTCTGCGTCATAAACCTCTTTGCGGTACAGCTTGAAGCGGTTGGTGAAGCCCGCAAAGGCGGCTTCGGCGCCGGCTGCCAGATCTTCGGGCCCAAAGCCCATCTTTTCGCGCACCCGAGACGGCAGAACGATGCGGCCATCGGGTTCGATCTCGGCCATGGCCGAACGACTGATCAGGTCGCGCTCGGCGCGGTCGCGCTCGGGCGAGCCCAGTTCCATCGCCTCGATCTTTGCGGCGAGGGCGTCGGCCCCGGATTTGGAATAGCATTCAACGAAATTGCGCGATTTCCCGCCATAGACCATGTAGACGCGCGGCCGGGGGAATTCGGGAGACGGGGGGTCTTCAGCTTCCAGAATGCGGCGAAAGGCTGCCGGGATCGAGACCCGCGCCTTGGCATCTACCTTCTGGTAGAATTCGCCTCTGAATGCCTCGCTCACCATGGGCCTTTTTCGGTCCCTCTTGTCCTTTGTGGGGTTTTCGACGCCCCGAAATAGAAACGGCGGACCGGGTTGCTGCCACTACCCGATCCGCCTTCTGTCCCATCGCTGGGCGTCCTGCCGCGCACCACCTGGGGGAGATGTCTGCTCGCGCGCCGCCGGATCTCTGTCGTTCAATGAAAGCGAGTGCCTGTATGAGCCTGTCTTTTTTTATTTCGCCATGTTCGGGGTTCTTCAGCCGCCCCTGCTTTCTTGCTCGTTTCATTTTCCGTGAACAATGATTGCCATGGGTTTTCATGGGACGCAATGGATTTTTTTGGGAGATGAACCGAATATCTTGTGTCGCACCTCTCGCAAACGCAGCATTTAGGGGTGTTTCGGGCCGATCACGCCCCAATCCTAGATGGTCACAGCCGCGTTACCGCTAGATATGGTTTCCCAGAGAGGAACAATCCATCTCCCAAGATTTCCCATATTGATGTCAAAAAACAGGAATGCTGGCCAGGCTTGGGCGCGAGGAGTCCGAAAAATCGGCAGAATCTAGCCGAATCATCTGCGGAAACCTCTCGTTTCCCATGATTTCCCAAAGAGGCGATTCGCTTTGCGCCTTCACTTTGATCCAAATATCCCCGGAAACGCCGCAGCCCTTGCGCCTCCGGCAGGACAAGGCCCGCCGGGCCCGCCGGCCATGGCAATGCCGTCCCCGGGGGCTCGATGCCCCCGGGGACGGCGCCG
>JANMJC010000534.1:0-11140 GCA_031371185.1 Paracoccaceae bacterium
GGATCATACATCGCCCCAAGGCTGGCCACGGCCTCATGCCGCACCCCCGCCACTTCGATCTCATACCGGCTGGCCAGAATTTCGTCGTCGCTTTGGCCCTTGCACGGCACATAGCCCATGCCGATGGCACCCCCCAGGGCATGGCCAAAATTCCCCGAGGTCACCGGCCCCACGATCCGCCCATCGCGCACCACCGCCTCGTTGTGAAACAACAAGGGCTCGGGGTCGGTCAGCCGGAATTGCAGCAGCCGCCGCGCCAGCCCCTGCGCCTCTTTGCGCAGGACCGCGTCGCGGCCGATGAAGGCGGGCTTCTTGCGGCTGACGGTAAAGCCAAGCCCCGCCTCCAGCACATGATCCTCATCCGTAATGTCGTGGCCCCAGTGGCGATAGGCCTTTTCGATGCGGCAGGAATCGAGCGCGTGCAACCCGCACAGCTTCAGCCCCAGATCGGCCCCGGCCTCTTCCAGCGCCTCGAAGACATGGGCGGTCTGATCGCTGCTGGCGTAGATCTCCCAGCCCAACTCGCCGACATAGGTCACGCGGTGCGCCCGCGCCACGCCCATGCCGATCTCGATTTCCCGCGCGGTGCCAAAGGGATGGGCGGCGTTGCTGAAGTCGTTCGGGCTGACCCGCGCCATCAGGTCGCGTGCCCGCGGCCCCATGACGCACAGCACCGATTCCGCCGCCGTCATGTCGGTGATGACCGCGAAATCGCCGCCCAGATGCGCCCGCATCCAGGCCAGATTGCGCTGCAGGGTCGCGCCCGGCACCACCAGAAGATAGGCGGTTTCCGACAGGCGCGTCACCGTCAGGTCGGCCTCAACCCCGCCCCGGTCGTTCAGCATCATGGTGTAGACGATCTTGCCCGCCGCCACATCCATCTGCGCCGAGCAGATCCGGTTCAGAAAGGCGCAGGCCCCCGGCCCCTCGACCCGGATCTTGCCGAAACTGGTCATGTCGAACAGCCCGACGCCAGTGCGCACCGCCATGTGTTCGGCCCTCTGGTTGTCGAACCAGTTCTGCCGCTTCCAGCTAGAGCGGTATTCGCGTTCCTGCCCGGGGTTCGCGAACCAGTTGGCCCGCTCCCAACCCGCAACCTCGCCAAAGACCGCGCCGCGCGCCTGCAGATGGGCATGCAGCGGCGTGCGCCGTACCCCGCGCGAGGTTTCCATCTGGCGATAGGGAAAATGGTCGGCATACAAGAGCCCAAGCGTCTCGGACACCCGTTCCTTCAGGTACTTGCGGTTGCGCTGGAACGGTTGGGCGCGGCGCAGATCGACCTCCCACAGATCGAACGGGGCCTCGCCTTCGACGATCCAATGCGCCATCGCCATGCCCGCGCCCCCCGCCCCGGCGATGCCGACCGAGTTGTAGCCCGCCGCCACCCAATAGCCGCCAAGTTCGGGCGCCTCACCCAGATAATAGCGGTCGTCGGGGGTAAAGGATTCCGGGCCATTGAAAAAGGTGTGGATGCCCGCGGTCTGAAACAGCGGCAGCCGGTTCATCGCATGTTCCAGGATCGGCTGGAAATGGTCCCAGTCCTCGGGCAGGGTGTCGAACATGAAGTCCTCGCGGATGCCGTTCATCCCCCAGGGTTTCGCCTTGGGCTCGAAGGCGCCCACCATCATCTTGCCGGCGTCCGATTTGTAATAGGTGCATTCGTCGGGCACCCGCAGGACCGGCAGATGACCCAGTCCGGGCACCGGTTCGGTGATCAGATAGAAATGCTCGCAGGCGTGCAGGGGCAGCGTGACGCCGGACTGCGCCGCAAGGTCGCGCCCCCACATGCCGCCACAGTTGATCACCACATCGCTTGCGATATGGCCCGGCGCGCCCTCCGCGCCGATGTAATCGACCCCGGTCACGCGTCCGTTGGCGCGGGTCACGCCCACAACCTTGGTATGCTCGAAAATCTGCGCGCCGCGCATCCGAGCGCCCTTGGCCAGCGCCATGGCGATGTTGGCCGGGTCGCATTGCCCGTCCAGCGGCAGGGCCACCGCGCCCACCACGCCGTCGATGTTCAGATGCGGATATTTCTCCAGCGCTTCGGCGGGCGAGATTTCGTGGACCTCGACATCGAAAATCCGCGCCACCGTGGCCTGCCGCAGCAATTCCTCGTGCCGTGCCTTGGTCAGCGCGACAGAGATCGAGCCGACCTGCCGCATGCCGGTTTCAACCCCGGTTTCCGCCGCCAGCTTGACGTAAAGATCGGCGGAATACTTGGCCAGCCGCGTCATGTTGGCCGACCCGCGCAACTGCCCGATCAGCCCCGCCGCGTGCCAGGTGGTGCCGCTGGTCAACTGCTTGCGTTCCAGAAGCACGACATCGCTCCAGCCCATCTTGGCCAGGTGATAGGCCACCGAACAGCCCGACACGCCGCCCCCGATCACGACCGCACGCGCATTCTTCGGAATATCTGCCATTGCCATGCTCTTCATCTGTCCAAAAATATCCCGCAGGGGGTCCGGGGGATGCGAAATCCCCCGGCGTTTGTCACGCGCGAAGGCGCTCGTTCCTTGGGTCCCACAAGGGGGCGTCGTCCATGACCATGGCCGGATAGCGGGTGCCGAAAATCTCGACCTCGACACGGGTGCCCGGCAGGTTGATTTCGGTCTTCAGCATCCCCAGACCCACAACCTTGCCAATCCGGTGGCCAAAGTAGCCGCTGGTCACTTCGCCCACCACCACGCCCTGGTGCCAGATCGTCGACATATAGGGCGGGTCCTGATCGCCCGCCTCGATCACCAGCGTGCAGAAGCGCTTGGTCACGCCGCGCTGCCTCTCGGCCTCCAGGGCCGCGCGACCGCGAAACTCGGGCTTGGTCCAATCGACAAAGCGGTCGAGCCCGCCTTGCAACACGGTGTAATCGGTCGAAAGATCGCCCTTCCAGGCGCGGTAGCCCTTTTCGACCCGCAGCGAATTCAGCGCGAACATGCCAAAGGGGCGCAGGCCGTGGCCTTGGCCCGCCCGCAGCACCGCGTTCCAGACCGCCTCGGTATCGGCCAGCTTCGAATGGATTTCCCAGCCCAATTCCCCGGCAAACGACACCCGCGCCAGCCAGACCTCGGCCCCCGCGATGCGCCCGATCTGATGGGTCAGCCAGCCCCTGGTCAGGTCGGCCTGCGCCACCTCGGACAGAATGGCGCGCGATTTGGGGCCGGTCAGGATTTGGGTGGACCATTCGTCGGTGTGATCGGTCAGGTGCAGCCCCGCCTCCAGATGGCGCAGCAGCCATTCGCGGTCATGACTTTGCGCGGTGGCGGCGGTGATCAGCAGCACCTCGTCCTCGGCCAGACGCGCCACCGACATTTCGGTCACGATGCGGCCCTTGTCGTCGGCGAAATAGGCCAGACCCAGCCGCCCGATATTCGGCACCTTGCCGGTGATCTGGCGGGCCAGCCACCCGGCCACGCCCGGGCCCGTGATGCGGAACCGCGAAAAGCCCGGCAGGTCGAGGATTCCAGCCGCATCGCGCACCGCCGCGCATTCGGCCTGCACCGCGCCAAACCACGGGCCCGCGCGGTCCCAGGTGCGTTGGGCGTCGTCGGAGACATCATCGCCGGGGCGCGCATACCAGGTCGCGCGCTCCCAGCCATTATAGGGCGCATAGACCGCGCTCAGGGCCCGCGTCTGGGCATGGACCGCCGACAGCTTCTTGCCGCGCCCCTCGGGCCAGGAATGGTGCGGAAAGTGCATGGCGTATTCGTGGCCGTAAACCTCCATGCCCTTTTTCACGCAATAGCCGGGGTCTTCAAACCCGGTGAACCGGCGCGGATCGCAGGACCACATGTCCCATTCGGTGGCCCCTTCGGTCACCCATTCGGCCAGAACCTTGCCCGCGCCGCCGGCCTGACAGATGCCAAAGGTGAACACGCAGGCCTCAAACGCATTGGGCACGCCGGGCATCGGGCCGATCAGCGGGTTGCCATCGGGGGTATAGGGGATCGGACCGTTGATGACCTTGGACAGCCCGGCCTTGGCCAGCAAGGGCACGCGCGCCATGGCGTCATTGATGTGCCATTCCAGCCGCTCCAGATCGTCGGGGAACAGCTGGAAACTGAAATCGGACGGAAAGGGATCATCCGGCGTCACCCAATGTGCGCGGCAGTTGCCCTCGTAGGGGCCGAGGTTGAAACCGTTCTTTTCCTGCCGCAGGTAATAGCTGCTGTCGACGTCGCGCAGCAGGGGCAGCTTGTGACCGGTCTGCGCGGTCCAGTTGGCCAGTTCGGGGATGGTGTCGAACAGCATGTACTGATGGCTCATCACCATCATCGGCAGGTCGCGGCCAAACCATTTGCCAACCTCGCGGGCGTAATAGCCCGCCGCGTTCACCACGATGTCGCAGCGGATGTCGCCCTTGGGCGTCGAGATGATCCAGTCGCCGCCGTCGCGCCACGCGCCCGTCGCCGGGCAGAACCGCTCGATCCGCCCGCCCATCTGGCGCGCGCCCTTGGCCAGGGCTTGTGTCAGTTGAGCGGGGTCGATATCGCCGTCATAGGGGTCGTGCAGGGCGCCCGAAAGGTCATGGGTTTCGACAAAGGGATAGACCTGCCTGATCTCGTCGGGCGTCAGGATGTTCAGATCCATCCCCTGATGGCGCCCCATGCCGACCACGCGCTGAAACTCTTGCAGGCGTTCGCGCGAATGGCCCAGACGCACCGACCCGGTGACGTTGTAATTCATCGGGTAATCGACCGCCGCCCCCAGACCCCGGTAGAGTTCGGCCGAGTAGCGCTGCATGTTCATGATCGACCACGAGGCCGAAAACGTCGGCACATTGCCCGCCGCATGCCAGGTCGACCCGGCGGTCAATTCGTTCTTTTCCAACAGGATGCAATCGGTCCACCCCGCCTTGCACAGATGATACAGCGCCGAAGCGCCAACCGCGCCTCCGCCGATGATCACCACGCGCGCCTGGGTCGGAAAATCGCTCATGTCTCGCTCCTGAACTTCGCGCGGAGTATTCCTTTTCTGACGCCCACTTTCAATTCGGCAGGTGTCGGGCTATTGATCGAACAATCCGATCAGAGGACGGGGCGGGGCATCATGCAGATCGAACTTCTGGAAACCTTTCTGGACCTGATCGAAACCCGCAGTTTCCACAAGACGGCCGAGCGGCTGGCGCTGACGCAATCCACCGTGTCGGCCCGCATTCAGGTGCTGGAAACCGCGGTGGGCGCGCGGCTGTTCAACCGCTCGCGCGCGGGGACCGATCTGACCACCGAAGGCCTGCGCTTTGAAACCCACGCCCGCATGCTGCGTCAGGAATGGAACGAGGCCAAACGCGCCGTGGCCCCTTCGGGAACTGACGCGCTGACCCTGCGCATCGGCATCCAGAACGATCTGGCCGCCGCCCATATCGGCGAGTTGGTGCAGGAGTTCCGCCGCCATTTCCCGCAGACCGCCTTCTATTTCGAGCCGGATTATTCCGATCAGATGTGCCGCGACATCGTCTCGGGCGCGCAGGATTTCGCGGTGATGTTTTCCCCCAAGCCCCATCCCGACCTGCATTTCGTCACCGTGGGGGAAATTCCCTACCGGCTGATTTCCTCGGATGCCCGCCTGAAGGCTGAAATCCTGCGCGAGACCTTCATCAACGCCCATATCTCGCCGGCCTTCGAACAGGCCCACCGCGAGGTCTTGCCCGACCTGAGGGGCCCGCCCCTGTCGGTCGGTCAAAGCGCCATCATCTCGACCCTGCTGCAAAAGCTGGGCGGAACCGGGTTCGTCATGGCGGCGCGCGCGGCGGAAATGGTGGCCGAGGGGGCGTTTCACTATGTCGAGGACGTGCCGCGCATCGACCAGCCGATCTATGGCGCGCTGCATCTGCGCCGCCGCACCTCGCGCGCCTATCGGCGGCTGGTGCGGTCGGTGCAGAAGGTTTTCGTGCTGCGCTAAGGGCGGCAGACCGCAAAAGCCGAAACCTTCGCCCGGGACTGTCTGTGCGGGATCAGCCGAACCTGCTCGGAAAGTTCGGCCCCGCGCATGTGGGAACGGTTGAGACAACCCACCCCCGCAATAACCGTCCAAGGGCAGTGCAGGCCCGAAGGCAGGTCAGGCGCTGCCCGATGCTTTGGGCCCCGGTCGGACAGCCGAACCGTTGCGCTGTGGCAGGATCGACAGAGCCCGCGCTTCACCGCCCGCCCCTGAAGCGGTTCAAGTCTTAACGGAATCAGAATTCAAACCAAAAGTATTCGAATTCTGATGCTTGATGTTTCAACGAAGACTTGAACCGCTCTAGACCGCCGTCTGCACCCGGTAGCCCGGGGCGTGCGACAGGCGGACCAGCGTGATCGGCGCGTCGGGGGTTCGGGTCGTGCGTTCGGTGATGAACAGGGCCGTGCCGGGGGCCACGCCCATCACATCGGCCTCGCGCGCGTCGGCCGCCGCCGCCGAAAAGGCGATGTCGCCCGTGGTATAGGACACCTGCGACACCAGCCATTCATTGACGCTGATCGCGGCAAAGTCGGGCAAGGGGCGGGGCAGGACGGCGGGGTTCAGCCAGCGGCATTCAAAGACAAAGGGCTGACCATCGGCCAGATGCAGGGTTTCCAGCCACATCAGGCGCGCGCCTTCCGCCAACCCCAGCCGAGAGGCGACGGGCACCGGCACCGCGCGTTCGTCGCAGACCAGCAGCCGAAAGGAATGGGCCTGTCCGCGCGCCTCGACCTCTTGGCGGATCACCGGAATCTCCAGCGTCGCCTTGCGCACCGGAAGGGCCGACACCCGGGTGCCCGACTTGCGCCGGCGTTCCAGAACACCGCCGCCCGCCAGATCGCGCAGCGCGCGGTTCACGGTGGCGCGGGCCACGCCGAACTCGGCTGCCAGATCCTCTTCGGTCGGAATCATCGCGCCGGGCGGCCATTGGCGGGTGCGGATGCGGCGCAGGACTTCGGCGCGGATCGCCTCCCATCCGCCGATTGCGGTGCCGCTCACAGGGCGGCCCGCAACCGCTGCATGACGCGGGCATAGTCGGCACGGATGGCCGCCCGTCCGGCATGGCGCCCGGCCGTGACGATGTGGCGCCCCGCCGACCAGACCTCGGCCACCAAGCGGTCATCGCCCGCGAAGATGAAGGTGTCCAGGATCGTGTCGCCCGAACTTGCCGCAAGATCGGGCCCCGAGGCATCCAGCGCCACCAGATCGGCCCAGGCCCCGACCCGGATGGCTCCCGCATCGCGGCCCCCCGCAAAGGCTCCGCCGCGACAGGCGGTTTCATACAGCACCCGGCCCGTCGAATGCTGCGGCGTGGCCAGCATCGCCCGCCCGCGTTGCGCCAGACGCTGCGAGTATTCATAGCTGCGCAACTCCTCGCTGAGCGAAATCCGCACGTTGCTGTCGGATCCCACCCCGAACACCCCGCCCTGCGCGGCAAAGCCCATGCCGTCAAAGATGCCGTCGCCCAGATTGGCCTCGGTGATCGGGCACAGGCCCGCCACGGCACCGGACCGCGCCATGCCCGCGGTCTCGAAGGGCTGCATCTGGGTGGCGTGGATCAGGCACCAGCGGCGCGACAGATCTTGGGTATTCAACAGCCATTCCACCGGGCGCGCGCCGTAGGCCGCCTGCACTTCGCTGACCTCGGCCGTCTGTTCGGCGACATGGATGTGCAGCGGAGCCTGCGGCGCAAGGCCGGCTGCAAGGGTCAGGGCTGCGGGGCTGACCGCGCGCAAGGAATGCGGGGCAACCCCCAGAACCGTGTCGGCGGGCAGATCGCGCAGCGCATGGCGCGCGCCGTCCCACAGCCGCGCGAAACGGTCCGGGTCATTGCCAAAGCGCAACTGCCCCGCGCTTAGCGCCCGCCCGTCGCACCCGCCCTGCGCATAGAGCACCGGCAGGTGGGTCAGGCCCAGCCCGGTCAGATCCGCCGCCGCCGCGATGCGCGCCGACATCTCGGCCAGATCGTCATAGGTCTGCCCGCCGGGCGCATGGTGCAGGTAATGAAACTCGGCCACCGCCGCATAGCCCGCCTCGGCCATTTCCAGCATCACCATGGCGGCGATGGTCTGAACATCGTCGGGGGTCAGTCGATCCAGGAACTGGTACATCAGGGTGCGCCAGGTCCAGAAACTGTCCTGACCCGCCCCGCGCCTTTCGGTCATCCCCGCCATGGCGCGCTGAAAGGCGTGGCTGTGCAGGTTCACCATGGCGGGAAGCAGGATGTCCACCCGTTGCCCGGCAGGCGCGGCACCGGTCTGAACCGCGATGATGCGCCCCTGATCAAGGGTCACCGACACATCACGGGCCCAGCCCTCGGGCAGCAGGGCGGTCTTGGCATGGATCATGGTCTACCCCATTGACAGGTTATTATGTGCAGACATAATAGCAGTACGCATAAACATAAGGCAAGCCAGATGGCGATTCTTCTGACCAACGCGGTGGTGGCGACGATGCAGGGCGGCTACGGGCTGACCCTGGACGGGGCGGTTGCGATATCGGGCGGGCGGATCGACTGGGTCGGCGCGATGGCAGACCTTGCGGCCCCCCATGCCGACCTGCCGCGCCACGATTGCCGCGGTCGCCTAGTGACGCCCGGGCTGATCGATGCCCACAGTCACGTGGTGTTCGGTGGCCACCGCGCGGCCGAGTTTGAACAACGCCTGAACGGGGCCAGTTATGAACAGGTGGCGCGTGCGGGGGGCGGCATCCTGTCCACCGTGCGGGCAAGCCGGGCGGCCAGCGAGGATGATCTGGTGGCGCAGGCCCTGCCCCGCATCGACCTGATGATCGCCTCGGGGACCACCACGCTTGAGGTGAAGTCGGGCTATGGCCTGACGGTCGAAGACGAGGTGAAACTGCTGCGCGCCGCGCGCCGTCTGGCAGGGCTGCGCCCCTTGCACGTCACCACCACCCACCTTGCCGCCCATGCCATTCCGCCCGAATACAGCGGTCGCGCCGACGCCTATATCGACGAGGTCGCGATCCCCTCGCTGCACGCCGCCCATGCCGAGGGGCTGGTCGATGCGGTCGACGCCTTTTGCGAAGGCATCGCCTTTTCGCCCGCTCAGGTGGGCCGGGTCTTCGATGCCGCCCACGCCCTTGGCCTGCCGGTCAAGCTGCATGCCGAGCAACTGTCCGACCTGAAAGGCGCGGTTCTGGCGGCAGGCCATGGCGCGCTGTCCTGCGACCATGTCGAATACATCGGCGCGGATGGCGTGGCCGCGATGGCCGCGTCCGGATCGGTGGCGGGCATTCTGCCGGGGGCGTTCTATACCCTGCGCGAAACCCAGAAACCCCCGATCGACGCCTTTCGCGCGGCGGGTGTGCCGATGATGGTGGCCACCGATTGCAACCCCGGCTCGGCCCCGCTTACCTCTTTGCCGCTGGCGATGAACATGGCCTGCACCCTGTTCCGCATGACCCCGCTGGAGGCCCTTCAAGGCACCACGGTCTTCGCGGCCCGTGCCCTTGGCCTGACCGATCGCGGCACCATCGCCCCCGGCCAGCGCGCCGATCTGTGCCTGTGGGACGCGACCCATCCGGCCGAACTTTCCTACCGCATCGGGGCGACCCCCCTGACAACCCGCATTTTCGGAGGTCTGATTGACCCACATCGCCCCTGATCCCGTGACGCTGACCCCCGGCCAGACCACGCTTGCCCAATTGGAGCATGTCTGGCGCTGCGAGGCCGCCGTGGTGCTGCACGCCTCGGCCCGCCCGGGGATCGAAGCCGCAAGCGCCCAGATTGCCGTTGCCGCCGCCGGAACCGAGGCGGTTTATGGGGTGAACACCGGGTTTGGCAAACTCGCCAGCCTGAAGATCGCAGCGCAAGACACGGAAAGGCTGCAACGAAACCTGATCCTGTCGCATTGCTGCGGCGTGGGTGATCCGATGCCGCGCGCCACGGTGCGGCTGATGATGGCGCTGAAACTACTGTCGCTTGGTCGCGGGGCATCGGGGGTGCGCTGGCAGATCATCGACCTGATGCAGGCGATGCTGGCCAAAGGCGTCACGCCGGTGATCCCGGCCCAGGGCTCGGTGGGCGCGTCCGGCGATCTGGCCCCGCTGGCCCATATGGCCGCCGCGATGATCGGTGAGGGGCAGGCCGAGCAGGGCGGACACATCAAGACCGCCGCCCAAGCCCTTGCCGACGCAGGGCTTTCCCCAGTCACACTTGGCCCCAAAGAGGGGCTGGCGCTGATCAATGGCACCCAGATTTCCACCGCCTATGCCCTTGCCGGCCTGTTCGGGGCCTGGAATGGGGCGCTGACGGCCCTTGTCACCTCGGCGCTGTCGACCGATGCGATCATGGGATCGACGGCCCCCCTGCACCCCGAAATTCACGCCCTGCGCGGGCACGCGGGCCAGATCGAAGCGGCGGCCACCCTGCGCGCGCTGCTGGACGGCTCGATCATCCGCGAAAGCCATCGCACCGGCGACACCCGCGTGCAGGACCCCTATTGCATCCGTTGCCAGCCGCAGGTGACCGGTGCCGCGATGGATGTGATCCGTCAGGCCGCGCGCACCCTGGAGATCGAGGCGAATGCCGCCACCGACAACCCCCTGGTGCTGACGACGGCGGGCCTGATCGTGTCGGGCGGCAATTTTCACGCCGAACCGGTGGGCTTTGCCGCCGACATGCTGGCCATGGCGATCAGCGAGATCGGCGCCATCGCGCAACGCCGCGTCGCCCTGATGGTCGACCCGACCCTGTCGTTTGATCTGCCCGCCTTCCTGACCCCGCGCCCCGGCCTGAACTCGGGTCTGATGATCGCCGAGGTCACGACGGCGGCCCTGATGAGCGAGAACAAGCATCTGGCCCATCCGACCGTGATCGACAGCACGCCGACCAGCGCCAATCAGGAAGACCATGTCTCGATGGCCGCCCATGGCGCGCGCCGTCTGGGGCGGATGATCGAAAACCTGAACGTGATCCTGGGGGTCGAGGCGATCTGTGCGGCGCAAGGCATTGATTTTCGCGCGCCGCTGCCCACGTCGGCTCCCTTGCAGCGGGTCGTTGCCCGCCTGCGGCAGGAGGTGGCGACCTTGGGCGATGACCGTTACTTGGCCCCCGATCTGGCCGCCGCCGCCCGGCTGGCCGGGAAGGGCGATCTGTGCGCCGCCGCTGCAATCGCCCTGCCGGTGCTGGGATGAAACCCCTGACGGGTCTGCGCGTGCTGGATCTGACCCGCGTGATTGC
>JANMJC010000540.1:0-6807 GCA_031371185.1 Paracoccaceae bacterium
CGGCGCCGGTTTCAGGTCAGGCCATGCCGCCCGCGATCAGCCGGGCCGCCAGATTGGCATAGGCCTGCGCCATTGGCCCCTCGCCCGCGGCGATCGGCGTGCCCGCGTCGCCCGCGATGCGCACCGACAGGTCCAGCGGCAGTTCTCCCAGAAACGGCAGGTTCTGACGCGCGGCTTCGGCAGCGACACCGCCATGGCCGAACAGATGCGCCTCGTGGCCGCAGTTGGGGCAGATATAGGTCGACATGTTCTCGATCAGGCCCAGAACCGGGGTCTTCAGCTTTTGAAACATGTCCAGCGCTTTGCGCGCGTCCAAAAGCGCCACGTCCTGCGGGGTCGACACCACGATGGCCCCGGTCAGGTGGGTGCGCTGGCACAGGGTCAGTTGCACGTCGCCCGTGCCCGGGGGAAGGTCGATGATCAGCACGTCCAGTTTCCCCCAGGCCACCTGCGTCAAAAGCTGCTGCAGCGCCCCCATCAGCATCGGGCCGCGCCAGATCACCGCCTCGTCGTCTTTCAGCATCAGGCCGATCGACATCAGGGTGACGCCATGCGCGATCAGCGGTTCGATGGTTTTGCCATCGGGCGAGGCGGGGCGTTTGGTGACACCCATCATCCGCGGCTGGCTCGGGCCGTAGATATCGGCATCCAGCAAGCCCACGCGGCGCCCCTGACGCGCCAGCGCCACGGCAAGGTTGGAACTGACGGTCGATTTTCCGACCCCACCCTTGCCCGACCCGATGGCGATGATCCGGTCGATGCCCGCGATGCGGGCCGGACCGCCCTGTTGCGGGGTCGGATGCTGCCCGATCTTCAGGCTGGGCGGGGGCGCTTTGGCGGCGGGGCCATGGGCCGTCATCACGATCTGAACCGAGTTGACGCCCGGCAGGGCGCGCAGGGCCTGCTCGGCGCGCCGTTCCGCTTCCGCCAGGCCTTGCGCCTCGGCCGGGGTGGCGGCCTCGATGACGAATCGCACCGCGCCGCCCTCGACCGACAGTGCCCGGACCAGATCGCGCGAGATCAGATCGCCGCCACCGTCCAAGCCCACTCCCTGAAGTGCTGCGATCACCGTCTCTCGCGAAACCGCCATGGATTTCCCCTTTGCAATCTGTGCCTGCTTCAAAGTCGAACCCTTTGGGGCAAAGGGCAAGGGCCCGGCGCCGCTTTGTTCAAAAATTAGGCGAAGCGCCTGTTAATGATGAATTTTTTGTGACAGCCGGCCATGCGCATGCTGCATGGCAGCATTGCGGAGAGGGGCGTTGTGCAACTGCAGCACATACCCCATCTTCACTCCATCGGCAGCGCTGACGGGACAAACGGTTCCGCAAGCGCAAGCCGTTCAAGAAAGAAGTGAGGCTCAAATGGCATATGTTTCCACGACGCGCGCAGTTCGCGTTACCCTGGCTGACCGCATCTCGGCAGTCTTCACCGTCATGCGCGAGGCCGCTCAGCGCCGCGCCGTCTACGGACAAACCCTGCGGGAGTTGAATGGTCTGTCCGACCGTGAACTGACCGACCTCGGGATTGCCCGTCATCAGATTTCCGATCTGGCACGGCAGTCGGCCTACGGCGCCTGAACCCCGCGCCCCGGGACAGAAATTCACATCCCGCTTTCCTCCCGATCGGGGATGTGATGACCGCGGCGGGTCCTTTCCTCCTCCCGAAGGACCCGCCGCCACCACTTCAAGGTCTGACCACCTTGCTCAAATCGTCAGCATGTCCCGCCCTTCCCCTCCCCTGAGGGTCCGGTTTGCTGACTGTCGCGGCGGCGCCAACCTCTTCCCCGGCGTCGCCGTTTCCCTTCTTTTGAGGCCGGGCTTCAAGAAAACGGGCCAAGCCCGGAACGAAGGCGGCTCGGGTTCTGCCCTCCCTCAAAAGACCCATCGCGCGTCCACGCCCTGGCTGGGCGCAGTCGGGACGGCGTCGATCTGCCCCGCCCCCCCGGGTCTGGACCGGGCCCGTTGGCCGCATCTTCCCCCCCATTCCCAAAGTTGCCACCACCACTCCCCATCGGCCCTGCCGCCTTGCCCTCGCCCACCCGCGCGGCAATACTGCGCCGACCGTCAACGGGGGCACAGACTTGCGCGCATCACTTTTTCCAAGCGCCCTTGTGGCTGCCCTTGTCGGCTATGGATCGACCATCGCGCTGGTTCTGGCGGCGGCGGCGGCGCTTGGGGCAACGCCCGCGCAAACCGCAAGCTGGGTGTTCACGATCTGCATCGCCAAAGCCATCGGGTCGGCGCTGCTGAGTTGGTCGGCGCGCGTGCCGGTGGTCCTGGCCTGGTCCACACCCGGGGCGGCCCTGATCGCGGCCACCTCTGGCATCACCATGCCGCAGGCGGTGGCGGCCTTCGTCGTGACCGGGGCCCTGGTGGCCGCGACCGGTCTGGTGCGGCCCCTGGGAGCGCTGGTCGCCCGGATCCCCGATGCGGTGGCGAGTGCGATGCTTGCGGGAGTCCTTCTGCCCTTTTGTCTGAAGGCGGCGGGGGCGGCACAGTCCCTGCCCGCCATCGTGCTGCCGATGATCGCGGTCTTCGTGGCGGTGCGGCTGCGCAATCCGGCCCTGGCGGTACTGGCCGCCCTTGGGCTGGGTCTGGTTCTGGCCTTCGGGTTGGGGCAGGCCCACCTGCCGCCCCTGCACCTGCCCCTGCCCGCGCCGCAGTTCATCGCGCCGCAGTTCCGTTGGGATGTTCTTCTGGGTCTGGCGCTGCCCCTGTATCTGGTCACCATGGCCAGCCAGAACCTGCCCGGCTTTGCCACGATGCGCGCCGCCGGCTACGAGCCGCCGGTGCGCCGTGCGCTGATCGGAACCGGGGTCATCTCGGCCGTCGCGGGGCTGTTCGGCGCCCATACCCTGTCGATGGCGGCGATCACGGCGGCGATCTGCATGGGCGAAGAAACCCATCCCGACCGCAGTCAGCGCTGGAAGGTCGGGGTGGTCTACGGCGGGTTCTGGGCGCTGTTGGGGGTGCTGAGCCCGCTCTTGCTGGCGCTGTTGCAGGCGCTGCCACCCGATCTGATCGTCGCACTGGTCGCCCTTGCCCTTCTGGGCGCGCTGACCGGGGCGCTGTCCGGGGCTTACGGGCCGCTTGAGACCCGCTTTGCCGCCACGGTGACCTTGACGGTTACGGCCTCGGGCGTTTCGGTGTTCGGCGTCGGGGCGGCATTCTGGGGGCTGTTGGCCGGGTTGGCGGTGCATGGGCTGGAGCGCGGCGCGGCGCGGCTTCGGCGGTGACAGCGACAAATTTCTTCGATGAAATTTACAATTTCTTTCGAAAGAAATTGGGCGTCTGAACGGCACGTCGGTCACCTGATGCGCAGCGATCACCCAACGGGCCACGATCTTTTTCGATCCGGCCTGATCAAATTCGATGTCCAGCTTGTCGCCTTCGATCGCCATGACCTCGCCATAGCCGAATTTCTGGTGGAACACCCGGTCGCCAATGACAAAGGACGACAGGGCTTCGGCGTCGATCACCAGACCCCGCGCCTCGCGCGGTTGGGCCATGCCCCGGGCGGCGGGCGGGGCGTTGGCGCGGTCCTGCATGCGGCGCCAGCCGGGCGAGTTGTAGACATCGGCCCTGCTGACCCGCTCTTCGATCGACGACCCGCCAAAGCCGGCACTTGCCGCCGCCCCATAGCCGCCGCCATACAGGCCCGGCGGGGTCAGCACATCGACATGGGGGCTGGGCAACTCGTCGATGAACCGACTGGGCAACTGGCTTTGCCATTGGCCGTAAACCCGGCGGTTGGACGCGAAGGAAATCGTGCACAATTCCTCGGCCCGGGTGATGCCGACATAGGCCAGACGGCGCTCTTCCTCCAACCCCTTCAAGCCGCTCTCGTCCATGCTGCGCTGGCTGGGGAACAGGCCATCCTCCCAGCCGGGCAGGAAAATCACCGGATATTCCAGACCCTTGGCCGCATGCAGGGTCATGATCGTGACCTTTTCCTCGGCCTCTTCGGATTCGTTATCCATGATCAGTGCAACATGCTCCAGAAAGCCTTGCAGGCTGTCGAACTGCTCCAGCGCCTTGACCAGCTCCTTGAGGTTCTCCAGCCGTCCCGGCGCTTCGGGCGTCTTGTCGTTCTGCCACATCGACGTGTAGCCGGAATCGTCCAGGATCATTTCGGCCAGCGCAATATGGCTGGTGCCGGGGTTCAGCGTCAGATCGTGCCAGCGGTCGATGCCGTCGCAGAAGGCGCGCAACTGCCCGGCCCCCTTGCCGCCGATGCCGCCTTGGGCCAACAAGGCGCGCGCCCCCCCCAGAAGCGGGGATTGCGCGGCGCGGGCGGCGCGCTGGATATTGGCCTGGGCCATGTCGCCCAGGCCCCGTTTGGGCAGGTTGACCACGCGTTCGAAAGCCAGGTCATCGTCGGGGGAACAGGCCAGCCGGAAGTAGGCCATCGCGTCGCGAATCTCTTGGCGTTCGTAGAACCGCGGGCCACCGATGACGCGGTAGGGCATGCCGATGGTCAGAAAGCGGTCTTCGAAGGCGCGCATCTGGTGGCTGGCGCGGACGAGAATCGCCATCTGTTCCAGGCTGTGCGGGGCCAGTCGCCCCCTGCCCCGCTGCAGCGCCTCGACCTCTTCACCGATCCAGCGCGCCTCTTCCTCGCCGTCCCAATGGCCGATCAGACGCAGCTTTTCGCCCTCGGTCTCTTCGGTCCACAGGGTCTTGCCCAGACGGCCCGTATTGGCCGCAATCACCCCGGACGCGGCGGCAAGGATATGGGGGGTCGAGCGGTAGTTCTGTTCAAGCCGCACCACCTGCGCGCCCGGAAAATCCTTTTCGAACCGCAGGATGTTGCCCACCTCGGCGCCGCGCCAGCCATAGATCGACTGGTCGTCATCGCCGACGCAGCAGATGTTCTTGTGCGCCTGCGCCAGCAGCCGCAGCCACAGGTATTGGCAGACGTTGGTGTCCTGATATTCATCGACAAGGATGAATTTGAACCAGCGCTGATACTGTTGCAGCACGTCGGGGTATTTCTGGAAGATCACCACGCAATGCAGCAGCAGGTCGCCGAAATCGGTGGCGTTCAGCGTGCGCAGGCGTTCCTGATACTGCTCGTACAGTTCGGTTCCGCGGTTGTTGAAAGCGCTGGCATCGGCCGAGGGCACGCGGTCGGGCGTCAGCGCGCGATTCTTCCAGCCGTCGATCAGCCCCGCAAGCAACCGGGCAGGCCAGCGTTTTTCGTCGATGTTGGCGGCAGAGATCAGTTGTTTCAACAGGCGCAACTGGTCGTCGGTGTCCAGAATGGTGAAGTTGGATTTCAAGCCCGCCAGTTCGGCATGCCGGCGCAGGATTTTCACCGAAAGCGAGTGGAAGGTGCCCATCCAGGGCATGCCTTCGACCACCTCGCCCAGCAGGCGCCCGACGCGGTTCTTCATCTCGCGCGCGGCCTTGTTGGTGAAGGTCACCGCCAGAATTTCGTTGGGCCGCGCCCTGCCCATGTTGAGAAGATGCACAATGCGCGAGGTCAGGGCCTTGGTCTTGCCGGTGCCGGCACCCGCCAGCATCAGGACCGGGCCGTCCAGCGCCTCGACCGCGGCGCGTTGGGCGGGGTTCAGATCGTCCAGATAGGGGGCGGGGCCGGCCGATATCCGCGCGCCAAGCGCCCGCTGCGACAACGACAGCGCGCTGCGTTCCGCCGCTTGGGAAAACGGATCTTCGTCGGGGTCGTTCAGTACGCTCATGCACGCGAGGCTAACGCCAAATTCCGGCAAGGAAAAGCCATGTTCTGCGATTGTTCCGCAATCTGATCGCGCCCGCCCGGTTGCAGCCTAGCTCTCAGGTCCCCGAGGCGGGCGGGGCGTTCCGGGCGCGGTCGGGGTACTGCTGCGACATACCTTCGATATAGGCCCCGAAAAGCCTTGTGAAATCAAGGATATCCTGCTCGGTCCAGCCTTTGAACAGGCGCATCGTGTGCTGCCATTTGGCGGCGCGGAACCCATCGAACAACGCGAGCGCCAGATCGGTCAGCGCCAGAACCGAGCGTCGGCCGTCTTGCTGGCTGACATCGCGCCGCAGATATCCCCGATCCACCAGATCGGCCGCAATCCGGCTGGCGCGCGACGGATCGACCGCCATTTCCTGCGCCAAAAGGCCCACGGTCGGCTCTGACGCCGGACCCCGGCCCTGCCCGCATTGAAGGCGAACGATGGCCGACAGGGCGTGAAACTGCGTCGCCTCCAGCCCGGCACCCAGATCATCCATCAGCTTTTGCGGGATGTCGCCCTTCATCACCCGGCGGACAAAGTGAAACTGGTCCGCCTCCAGCGCCAGCAGCGCCTGCGAAACCTTGTCGGAAAACCCGGCGGCCTGCAGGGTTTCCAGAACGCGCTCTTGATAGCGCGGCGGTGCGGGATAGATGCGGGGTTCGGTCATGGCCTTCCCCATGCCAAGAACCTGTGTCCCTGTCAATCCCATGCCATCCGCAATCATATGCGGTTGACATATAATTTCGCGGAGCCTAGGACAGCCTTGCCGGTCGGGTCCTGCCCCGCATCCCCCCTTCAGAAAGCTTTGTCATGTCCACCTCTTCTGAAACCTCTGCATCCTCGGGCAGCAATACGCGGCTGGTGATCCTGTCGATCGGGCTTCTGCTGCTGCTCGCCTCGCTGGACCAGACCATCGTGTCAACGGCGCTGCCCACCATCGTTGCCGATCTGGGCGGGCTGGACCATCTGAGCTGGGTGGTGACGGCCTATATCCTGGCCTCGACGGTCGTCGCACCCTTGTATGGCAAGCTGGGCGATCTTTATGGCCGACGTCTTATGGTCTTCATCTCGGTGGGGCTGTT
>JANMJC010000587.1:0-5385 GCA_031371185.1 Paracoccaceae bacterium
ATGACGTTGAAAAAGCTGTAGGGGGCCGCGTTGACCCGACCTTGGGCATCCATCGTCACCACCCAGGCGATGGGGCGCGGCATGACCGTGGCGGCCAGAAGTTTGTAGGCGATCGGTTCGGGGACAAGGTCCAGATCCCACCGCATCACAGGCCCCTTACCGCAAGTTTTGGCCGGGTGTCGACGCTCAGGCTGAACACGTCGGGGCGGGCATAATGGCCCGTGACGTCGAAATCATACTTGGCCCGCAGCACCTCGTCGGGGTTAATGTCGGCATACAACACCGTCACGCCGCTGAAATCGGGCCCCGCCAGAACCCGGCCAAGCGGCGAAATGATGGCCGAGCCGCCGCGCATCATCACTGTTGCGGGATCATCGCCCAGGGCGCTTTCGTGATCCGGGCCATAGGCCGCGCGGGTGATGTGCTGGCAGGCGGTCAGCACGAAGGTGCGGCCTTCCAATGCGATGTGCTGCATGGTGGCCAACCAGGTGTCGCGGTCGTCGGCGGTGGGGGCGCAATACAGGCTGACGCCCTGGTGATACATGTGCATCCGCAGAGCGGGCATGTAGTTCTCCCAGCAGATCACCGCGCCGATGGTGCCGAAATCGGTCTGGAACACCGGCATCGTGGACCCGTCGCCAAAGCCCCAGATCAACCGCTCGCCCGCCGTGGGCATCAGTTTGCGGTGCTTGCCGACAAGGCCCTTGTCGCCGTCGAAATATAGCACGGTGCAATACAGCGTGGCCCCGTCGCGTTCGATGACGCCCACCACGGCGAAGGCACCGGTCTGTTGCGCGGCCTGCGTCAGGACCGCCACCTCGGGGCCGTCAAGGTCGATCGCCGCCGCGTGATACCGGGCAAAGGCCGCGCGGCCTTCGGGTTTGCGCATCCCGATCGGCGCGCCAAAGCTGGCCCCCTTGGGATAACCACCAATCAGCGCTTCGGGGAACACCACCAGCCGCGCGCCTTTGGCGGCGGCCTGCCGCAGCGTTGTGGCGGCCTTTTCGGCGGTGGCAAGCGCGTTCAGCGGGTCCGATGCGATCTGGGCGACGGCGACGGTCAGGGTCATGGGCTCACTCCGGCGGTGCGATCACGACAGGATGGCGGATCGAGCCGATGCCTTCAACCGGAGCCACCACCACGTCGCCGGGCCACAGCCATTCCTGCGGGTTGCGCCCGGCCCCCACCCCTTCGGGCGTGCCCGAAGCGATGATATCCCCGGGTTCCAGCGTGATCCCCGACGAGATGTCGGAAATCAGGTGATCGACCTGGAACAGCATGTGGCGGGTGTTGGAGCGCTGCTTTTCAACGCCATTGACCGTCAGCCACAGGTCCAGCCCCTGGGGGTCCGGAATTTCGTCGGCGGTCACGATGCAGGGGCCGAAGGGCGCGTAGGTGTCCTGTCCCTTCGAGAAAATCCATTGCCCCGCCCGGCGGTTGTCGCGGGCCGATATGTCGATCATCACCGAATAGCCAAAGACATGGGCCAGCGCATCACCGCGCGAAACCCGGCGGGCGCGGGTGCCGATGATGACGGCCAGTTCGACCTCCCAATCCAGTTGCTGGGTGATGGCGGCGTTGTGTTCGATGCCGTCGCCCGGCCCGATCACCGTGGTCGGCGGTTTGGAAAAGATCACCGGCTGCTTGGGCAGGTCTTTCGAGGTGTCCAGCGCCTTGGCCGATTCCGCGACATGTTCGACATAGTTCAGGCCGATGCCGAAGATGTTCTTGCGCGGCCGCGGGATCGGCGCCAGCAGTTTGACATTGGCAAGCGCCGTGGCGGTGTGGATCGGGAACGACCCGTCAGCCTCGTCCAGAAGATCCTGCAGGGCGGTCAGGCCGGGGCGTCCGGCGTCGATCAGACCCAGCATCGTGTCGGGCAGATCTTCGCCCACGACCGCGCCAAGGGCCCCCACATCAACCACCAGATCGCCGATGACGACGCCCAAACGGGCGGGCCCCTCGACCGAGGCGCGGAAGGTGACAAGTTTCATGAAAAGTTCCTTAAAGCAGGGGCTGTTGGCCGCCGTTTTCACCAAAAGCCTGTTCGCGGTACAGGCCAAGTTTGCGCATGACCGGCAGGTCGGACAGGCAGAACAGGCAGGCGTCGTCGCGGTCCGACAGGTTGACATGTTCGTGCCAGGCCCAGGAGGGCACGCAGAAGATGTCGCGTTCTTGCCAGTCGAACCTTTTGCCGTTGATCACCGAATAGCCCCGCCCCTTGGCGCAGTGGTACAAATAGCTGCCGGTGTGGCGATGGGCGCGGGTATGTTCCCCGGCGCGCAGCATCTGCATCGAGGCGCCCAGGGTCGGCATGACCGATCCGTTGGTCACCGGGTTCACATATTCCATCAGCACGCCGTCAAAAGCCGACCCATCGGTGCAGCCGGAATACCTGACCAGCGCGTCATAGGTCGGCGCCCATTCATATTTGAACATCGGGCTATAGCCCTTGGCCCAGTCCCCGCCCCCCGGCGTCAGACCGGCATTGCCCCAGGTATGGGTCATGTCATCGACCGGATATCCCACGGCCTGCGACAGATCGGGGTGAACCTCATAGAAATTCGCCTCCATCGCGTTGACAAGGGGAATGTCCAGACCGTCCTGCCAGATGCAGGGCGACCCTTCCGCCGAAACCCCGTGTTCGTGCCAGGTCCCGTTGGGCGTCAGCACGAAGTCATTGGCCCCCAGGGTCATCTTGTGGCCATCGACCACGGTATAGGCGCCCGAGCCTTCCATGATGAAACGGATCGCGGATGCCGAATGACGGTGGGCGCCGGCCACCTCTCCGGGGTTCATCACCTGCAGGCCGGCGTAGATCCAGCCCACGGCGGCCGAGACATCGCGCCGACCGGGGTTGTTCAGATAGATCACCCGACGCCCGGCCTTTTCCGGTGTCACCAAATCGACCGAGCGCAGGACCTGCGCGCGCAGATCGGCATAGCGCCAGACCATCGGCACCGACTGGCTTTGCGGTTGCCAGGGTTCGATCTTGTTGGCGACGGTCCACAGGGCTCCGGTATCGAATTTCTCCAGCGTGTCGTAATAGGCCAGCAGTTCGGGCGTGTCCTCGACATTGGCGCGCCCGGCGACAGCTTCGCGGTGGTTTTCACGGGCATCGGACAAGGCGGATCTCCTGCGGTCTGGATCGGTCAAGGATGCCGGGGGTTTCTTTCGAAAGCAAGCATGATTTTCGAAAATATCCGTTTGCCACCAGGGAAAAGAGACGGCATATTTGCGGCAGGAGGACACGATGAGCGGAACTTTGGCCGAAAAAGCCTATGGCGCTTTGCGTCACGACATCATTCGCGGCACCTTTTCAGCGGGGCAGCCCCTGCGCATGGCCGACCTTTCGGCGCGCTACGACATGGGGTTTTCCCCGCTGCGCGAGGCGCTGAACCGATTGCAGGCCGAACGTCTGGTCGATGCCGTGGCGCTGCGTGGTTTCACCGTGGCGCCCCTGTCGTTGGCCGAGATGGAGGATGCGATCCAGCAACGCATTCTGATCGAAAGTCAGGCTTTGCGCGCGGCCATCAGATTGGGCGGCGATGACTGGGCAAGCGGCGTTGTCGCGGCCCTTTATGCCCTGACCCTGCAAGTCGCGCGGCAAGACGGCGCGGCCGACATCTGGGAACTTGAAGCGCGGCACCACGCCTTTCACCGCGCCCTGCTGGCCGCCTGCGGATCGCCCTGGTTGCTGGAATTCTTTGAACGGCTGTACGCCGCGACCGAACGTTACCGGATTCCGATCCTGCTGGCGCGCAGCACCGACCGGGGGCGCGACATTCAGGCCGAACACAGCGCTTTGGCCGAGGCGACCCTGGCGCGCGACGGCGATCTGGCCGTTGCCCTTTTGGCCGGGCACTATCAGCGCACCGCGAAAGCCATTTCTGCCCGAATGCAAGACGTGCCCGCCTGAGTGCTGCATTTCCAACCGCTTCGGCCTCTTTGGGGGCGCCGCAAAAGCCTGTTGCCAAGAATCGCCCCCTTGTTGCATGATCGTACAACAAGGGGGCCGCCATGCCGTCAACGCGCACCGAATTTCCCTTTCAGACCGAGGTTCAGGAAATCCTGTGGATCCCCCTGTCCGATGGCACCAGATTGGCGGCCAAGCTGTGGTGCCCGGTGGGCGCGGGCCCGATTCCCGCCATTCTGGAATATCTGCCCTACCGCACCCATGACGGCACCCGCACCCGCGATCAGGGGCTGCACGGCTATCTGGCGGGACACGGCTATGCCTGCCTGCGGGTCGACATTCGCGGCATGGGCAACAGCAGCGGCACGTTGCACGACGAATATTCCGTTCAGGAACAGATGGATGGCTGCGAGGTGATCGACTGGATCGCGGCGCAGGACTGGTGTGACGGTCAGGTTTCGATGATCGGAATATCCTGGGGCGGCTTCAACGGGTTGCAGATCGCGGCACGACAACCGCCAGCCCTGAAAACGGTCATCGCAGTGGGCTTTACCGACGACCGCTATGCCACCGATGTGCATTACATCGGTGGTTGCCTGTCAAAGGACAATTTCGACTGGTCCGCCACCATGCTGGCCCAGAACGACCTGCCGCCCGATCCGGTGCTGTTCGGCCCCGGTTGGCGCGACGAATGGCTGCGACGGGCGCAGACGAATGTCCCTTGGGCGCATCACTGGTTTGCCCATCAGCGCCGCGACGCCTATTGGCAGCAGGGGTCGATTTGCGAAGATTTCGGTGCCATCAAGGTGCCGGTCTATGCCGTGTCGGGCTGGGCCGACAACTATTCCGAAGCGCTGCCGCGCCTCTTGGCCGGGCTGACCTCGCCCTGTCTGGGGCTGATCGGGCCCTGGGCGCATTCCTTTCCCAACGATGTGACGGTGGGTCCCGAGATCGGCTGGCTGCAAGAAGTTCTGCGCTGGTGCGATCACTGGATGAAAGATCGCGCGACCGGCATCATGAACGAGCCGAAGCTGCGGGTCTGGATGCAGGTCAGCGTCGCCCCCGCAACCCTGTACACCACGCGCGCGGGGCGATGGGTGGGAGAGGAACAGTGGCCCTCGCCGCGCATTCAGGACCAAAAGCTGTGGCTGAACGCCCCCGGGACCCTGACGGAAACCCCCGGGCCCGCCGCGACCGCGCCGATCTGTTCGCCCTTTTGGGTGGGCCTGACCGCCGGAGAGGTCGGGCGCTACGGTGATGGGGCCGATTGGCCGCCCGATCAGCGGCTGGATGACGGCGGGTCGCTGGTGTTTCGCGGCGAGCCCCTGACGGATCGGCTGGAAATCCTTGGGGCGCCGCGCCTTGCCTTGCGGTTTTCCTCCGACAAGCCGGTGGCGCAGGTGGCGGTGCGCCTGAACGATGTCGCCCCGAATGGTGCTTCGACCCGGGTGACGGTGGGCCTGCTGAAC
>JANMJC010000604.1:0-5138 GCA_031371185.1 Paracoccaceae bacterium
TCGGGCGCGCCCGAATACTCGGACGGCAGGGCAACCTGCCCGGTTGCCATCAGTTCGGCCTTCTGCGCCTCCGAAAACCCGGCCCAAAGGCTGTCTTCGGTGAAATCCGGGGCGGCAGCGATGCCGACCATGGCGGCGATGCGGTCGGGGGCCGCGCGCGCCAGCAGCAGCGATATCCAGCCGCCCATCGAAGATCCGACCAGAATCTGCGGCCCCTTTGTCAGCGCGCCAAGCACGGCGGCCGCGTCTTCGAACCAATCCCCGATGGCGCAGTCCAGAAAATCCCCGCCCGAGGCGCCGTGGCCGGAATAGTCAAAGCGCAGAAAGGCCCGTCCCCGCGCCTTCGCCCAATCCTCCAGCCACAGCGCCTTGGTCCCCGCCATATCCGACCGGAACCCGCCCAGAAACACCAGGCCCGGTCCACGGCCCGGGGTCTGGACATAGGCGATGGAACGGTCTTGCGGGGTCAGAAGGGATCGGGTCATGAACGGCCTTTGCGTGTCGTGGCCCCGGTATAGCAAGGTGGTGCGCGGGCGACAGCCCTGTTCGCGGTGATGCAGCGCGGGCACAGGACCTGGCCCGGTCCGGCACCGATGCGTGGCGCGGTTGACAAGGCCGAGACTGCGGCGCAGAAAGCCGCCCACATAACCCGCAACCGGGCGTTTCGTAGGCGCCAAAACGACGAGGAGGACGACATGTCCCAGATTTCCCTGACCTTTCCCGATGGCACCAAGCGCGATTATGCCTCAGGCGTGACCGCCGCCGAGGTGGCGCTCTCCATCGCCCCCGGTCTGGCCAAGAAGGCCATCTCGGCCACGGTCAACGGCGCGCATTTCGATCTGCAATGGCCGATCGCCCACGATGCCTCGATCGCCATTCACACCCTGGCCGACGACGCGCAGGCGCTGGAACTGATCCGCCACGACTGTGCCCATATCATGGCCCGCGCCGTGCAAGACATCTGGCCCGACGTGAAGGTCACCATCGGCCCGGTGCGCGACTGCGGCTGGTTTTACGACTTCGACCGCGCCGAGCCGTTCACCCCCGAAGATCTGGGGGCGATCGAAGCGCGGATGCGCCAGATCATCAACGCCCGCGACCCGGTGAAAACCGAGGTCTGGGACCGCGCCCGGGCAATCGCCTATTACGAAGGGCGCGGCGAGCCGTTCAAGGTCGAACTGATCGCCCGCATCCCCGAAGGCGAGGATCTGCGGATGTATTGGCACGGGCCCTGGCAAGACCTGTGCCGGGGACCCCATCTGGCCCATACCGGTCAGGTGCCCGCCGACGCCTTCAAGCTGACCCATGTCGCGGGGGCCTACTGGCTGGGCGATGCCTCGCGCCCGATGCTGCAGCGCATCTACGGACTGGCCTTCAGGAACCGCGAAGATCTGAAGGCACATCTGGTGATGCTGGAAGAGGCCGCCAAGCGCGACCACCGCAAGATCGGCCGCGAGATGGAGCTGTTCCACCTGCAGGAAGAAGCCCCCGGCATGGTGTTCTGGCACCCCAACGGCTGGACGATCTACCGGCAACTGGAGGATTACATGCGCGGTCGGCAGCGCAGTGCCGGCTACCGCGAGATCAAGACGCCGCAGGTGGTGGACCGGGTTCTGTGGGAAAAGTCGGGCCATTGGGAGGCCTACCGCGAGAACATGTTCATCGTCGAGGTCGATGAAGAGGGGGCCAAGGAAAAGAGCATCAACGCGTTGAAGCCGATGAACTGCCCCTGCCATGTGCAGGTGTTCAATCAGGGCCTGAAATCCTATCGCGACCTGCCGCTGCGACTGGCCGAATTCGGGTCATGCCACCGCTACGAATCCTCGGGCTCGATGCACGGGCTGATGCGGGTGCGCGGCTTTACGCAAGACGACGCGCATATCTTCTGCACCGAAGATCAGATCGGATCGGAATGCGAGGCCTTCATCAAGCTTCTGGCATCGGTCTACAAGGACCTTGGCTTTGACGGGTTCGAGATCAAGTTCTCGACCCGACCCGCCGTGCGCATCGGCAGCGATGAGACCTGGGACAAGGTTGAAGGCATGCTGGAGGCCGCGATCAAGGCGGCAGGCGTGCCCTACGAAGTTGATCCGGGCGAAGGCGCGTTTTATGGGCCGAAGCTGGATTTCAAGCTGACCGACGCGATCGGGCGCAAATGGCAATGCGGCACCTTTCAGGTTGATCCGAACCTGCCGGTGCGTCTGGACGCCGAATATGTCGGCGAGGACGGGGCAAAACACCGGCCCTACATGCTGCACCGCGCGATCCTGGGCTCTTTCGAACGCTTCATCGGCATCCTGATCGAAAACTACGCCGGCAAACTGCCGTTCTGGCTGGCGCCGCGTCAGGTGGTGGTGGCGGCCATCGTGTCGGACGCCGACCCCTTTGTGAACGAGGTCGTGGCCGAGTTGCGCCGTGCGGGCGTTCGGGCCGAGGCCGATGTGCGCAACGAAAAGATCAACTACAAGGTGCGCGAGCATTCGGTGGGCAAAGTGCCGGTGATCCTGGCAATCGGCATGAAAGAGGTCGAAGAGAGGACCGTTTCCCTTCGTCGTCTGGGCGAAACCCGGGTGGAAACCTTGACGCTGGATCAGGCCATTGCCACCCTGGGGCTCGAGGCGCTGCCACCGCGCCATTAGGCTGGCACCCCGTTTGCCTTTCGGCACAGGCGGGAGCGGGCGGCTGTTGATCCGGGGAACCTGAGGGATGTGTCAGTGGGTGTCGGGTTGGGACGCGGCAAGCGCCAGAACCCCGCCCAGACCCAGCATCGCGATGGGGAACATGGTAAAGACGTTGAAGCCGAAGCCGTACATCAACAGCGCGGCAGCGGCCAGTTCAAGGATCCCCGCCGCGACGTTGCGCGACCGGGCCATCGCCGCCCCGGCAATCGCCAGAACCGGAGCCAGAAAGCTGGCCATGCGGATCAGCCCGGGGTGATCGACCTGCCAGATCCAGCTTTGAACCTCTGCGTTCTGCTTGATGACCTCGGTATAGCCATAGCCGAAAAATCCCACGAACATCGCCCAGACGCCGCCGATAATCCCAAGGACCAGTGCCGCATTTCTCATGATTTCTTCGGTCTTTCCATGCCTTGGCCCAAAGAATCATCTGATGGATTCCGGGCTTGATTTTCGAACAAGCTTTGGCATGATTTCGACTGTGACGACAGACTTTCCGCGCGCCCGCAGGTCGAAGGCCGTGAAGGATTTGGCGCGCGGCCTTCGGCAATCCCGCCGGAGGAGGTCGAAAAGGGGAGAAGCGGCATGCCGACGGGCACCGTGAAATGGTTCAACGCCACCAAGGGTTATGGCTTCATCGCACCGGACAATGGTGGCAAGGACGTGTTTGTTCACATCTCGGCGGTGGAACGGGCCGGCCTGAAGGGTCTGAACGACAACCAGAAGATCGGCTTCGAATTGCAGTCGGGCCGCGACGGCAAGGAATCCGCCGGCGATCTGCGGCTGCTTTAGCCCGCCTTCACCCCGGGCAAATCAGGCGGTCAGCGCCGCCAGGGTGGCGTCGTCCCACCCCAGAAACCAGCCCCGGTCGGACTGGATCACCGGCCGCTTCATCACGGTCGGCTGGGCCGCGATCTGGGCATCGGCCTCGCTTTCGCGCAGAAAATCGGAAAAACTGCGGTAGGTGGTCGATTGCTTGTTGATTGCCCGGTCGCCGAATTCGGTGATGATCGCGTCGATCTCGGTCCGCGACAAGGGCTGCGCCCGGATGTCGCGAAAACTGTGCGGCACGCCGGCCCGCTCCAGCGTTTTCAGCGCTTTCTTGGTGCTGTCACAGGTGGAAATTCCGTAAACGATCATGGCAGGTCCTTGAAGATCATGCGGGTGACGGCCACGCCGATCCAGGTGGTCGTGGCGGTCAGTAAGGTGCCCCAGATCAGGTCGGTCGCCAGCATCTGAAAGGTCCAGTCCTTCATAATCGCGTAGCTGGTGAATTCATAGGTCCCGTAAGCCATGAAGCCGATCACGGCGGCGGGGATCAGGATGGCGCTGTTGGATTTGATCGCGGGCAGAGAGACGAGGTAGATCAGCCCCGCGATGTACAAGAGATAGAACGCCACGGCGGGGGCGGGGCGCAGGTTGGACATCAGATAGCCGATGTGCTGGTCAAACAGCGGCTTGGTGACATAGGTGATCATGATCCCGTCCAGGATCAGGAAGGGGATCAGGGTGGCGAGGTAGAGGGTGGCGATCAGGGGCATGGCGGTCTCCTTTTAGGGGAGTATAGGGCGCGGGGGCGGTTTGGGGAGTGTTCTTGTCGGGACAGAACAGGTGTCGTTTGACGTCATCCGGTCAGATTTCCGCTTTTGACCCACTGCTGTCCCTTTGACGACCGCAAGGTTTTGTTAACCCTGGCACCTTAAGCTGCGCAGATGTCGCGCTATATCCGCCCCAGACGCCCCGGTGCCACGGTCTACTTCACGGTCGCGGTGGCCGCCCGGGGGTCGGATGTGTTGGTGCGCCATGTCGATGTTCTGCGCGCGGTCGCAAGGCAGACGATCCGCGACAAACCGTTTGAGGTGCGGGCCTGGGTGGTGCTGCCCGATCACATGCATTGCGTCTGGACGCTGCCCGAGGGCGACGCGGATTATTCCAACCGCATGGGGATGTTGAAGGCAAGGTTTTCGCGCGAGGTGCGTAGGTCGGGCGAAAGCCCGACTCCAACCAGCCGAAATCCGTTTGGGGTTGTAGCGGGTAGGACCAGAGTCGGGCTCTCGCCCGACCTACGGGGCGAAGCGCCACAGACAAGGTGGGACGAAGCGCCGATCTGGCAAAAGCGGTTTTGGGAGCATCATATTCGGGATGAGGGCGATTTGCGGGCGGCGATCCAGTACTGCTGGAACAATCCGGTGAAGCATGGGTTGGTGGAGCGGCCGGGGGATTGGCCGTATTCATCGTGGCACCGCGATGGCGGCGGGGATTTGATTTTGTAGGTCGGGGGACACCCCGACATTGCCGGTGGTGAGGTGAAAGTGGTGTAGGTGGAAAGGCCGGGCGAGAGAGTCGGGGTGACCTCCGGCCTACGGGGGGAATACCGGGCTACGGCTTGCCAAGAAGAAATGGCACCCTTCAGTGGGCTAGGAGCAGTCAGGTAACGGATCAGCAAATAGGGATGAAATC
>JANMJC010000007.1:0-3251 GCA_031371185.1 Paracoccaceae bacterium
CGGTGAGCGGCCGCTTCCAGAACATTCCCTTCAAGGTCACCGCGGGACCGCACAAAGTCGGCGTCGTCGGTGATGATCGTTGTGTAATTGTGCAACCCGATGAATTCGGGTTCGCCCACCAGCGGCCAGTCAAAGAAACTGATGTACAGCGAAAAGGCCAGGGGCCCCAGGGTAAAGGCCAGAAAGCCGATCACCCAAGGGGCCACGAACAGATAGGGCGTGGCAGCCCCCAACCGGAAGCGGGAGGATTGCCGCCCGGCGGGGGCTGCCACAGGGCGCGTCACTTTGTCAGCGCCTTGTCGGCCCGGGCGGCGGCGTCATCCAGGATCGCCTGAATGCCGTCCATGTCGATGTAGATCTGCTGAATGGCCTCGGTCACCACCTCTTGCGCGCGGCCCCAGTTGGCGTTGCGCAGGAAGGCGGGCGAATTCGCCCCATCCGCCGCAGGCAACATGGCGATGAAGGGCGCGAATTTCGGATTGGTGTCAAACCCCTGCGCCGATGCCACCGAGGTCAGAACCGGGATGTCGTTCTTGCGCATCGCCACGGCTTCGGGGCTGGCGTAGAATTTCACGAATTCCCAGGCCAGATCGGGGTTCTTGCTGTCCTTGGCAATCGACAGCGACGAGATGCCCACGTTGCTGTGCACCGGCTTGCCGCCAAAGGACGGCAGGCCCACCACGCCAAAATTCTTGCCCGCCGCTTCAAAGTCGGGCATCGGCCAGGTGCCCGAGATGACCATGGCCAGCTTGTCGGCATTGAACAACTCGCGGTAGCTGCCGTTGTCGCCCACGCCAAACAGCACCGCCTCGCCGCCCTTGACCATGTCCACGAACTGCTGGAACACCTCGGTGGTTTCCGGCGCGTTCAGAAAGCCGGTCGTGGTCTTGCCATCGGCACTGATCCAGGACGACCCGTTGCTCCACAGATAGGTTTCAAAGTCGTAAGGGTCGGGGTTGCCGTCAACGCCGAAGCCGTAAACCTTTTCGTCCGGTCTGGCCAAGGCGGCGGCCGCGCTGCGCAGATCGGTCCAGGTCCAGCCTTCGGTCGGATAAGGCAGCCCGGCTTTGTCGAACATGTCCTTGTTGTAATAGGTCACAAAGGTCGTGTAGCCCGCCGGAATCCCCAGGGTGCTGGCGCTGCCGTCTTCGTTCGTCACCCGCGCATAGGGCAAAAGCCCCGCTGCGAAATCGGTCATGTCCAGACCGTTGGCGCCGGCCAGATAGCCGTCCAGCGGCAAAAGCGACGGCGCATAGGCCGGAAAGTTCCACATGTACATCACGTCCGGCGCGTCGCCCGCGCCAAAGCCCGCCGCCAGCTTGGTGTCATAGCCGTCGCCGTAAGCTTCGACCTGCACTGTCACGCCGGGGTGGCTGGTCTGAAACATCGCCGCGATGGCCTTTTGAATCTCCAGGCTTTCGTTGCTGTCCCAGGTCGCAAAGCGCAGGGTTTCGTCGGCAAGGCCCGCCTGTGCTGCCAGCCCAAGCCCTGCGGCAAGGATCAGCGGTCTGAATATGGATGTCATGGTCGTCCTCCCAAAGTGATGCCAAAGTGTCGCCAAGGCGATGAACGGCAAGCCGCTCGTGTTTCGTGGTCATGCGGCGGCGTCCAGGCCCAGATCGACCCGCACCCCCCCGTGGTCAAAAAGATGCAGATGCGCGGGATCAATCGACAGCGCGATGGTTTCGCCCTCTTGAACCGGCGAGGCCCCGTCGGCCCGAACCACCAACCCCTGCCCGGCCCGCGTCTTGGTGAAAACCAGCGTCTCGGCGCCCAGACGTTCAACCGAGATGACCTTGGCCGCCAGCCCCGCCTCGCCCACCGCCAGAATGCGGATGTTTTCCGGACGCAGCCCCGCCTCGGCGACCCGCGCCAGATCGGGCCCCCGTCCGAGCGGCAGCGCGGGCAGGTCCAGCGTCTGGCCCGCCAGATCGGCCACGGCACCGCTGGCCGACGCGCGCAGCGACGCGGGCAGGAAGTTCATCTGCGGCGATCCGATGAACCCCGCGACAAAGCGGTTGGCCGGGCGACGGTACAGGTCCAGCGGCCGCCCGATCTGCTCCACCCGCCCCGCGTTCAACACCACCACCTTCGTGGCCAGCGTCATCGCCTCGATCTGGTCATGGGTGACAAACAGCATGGTGCGGCCCAGTTCCTTGTGCAGCCGCGCCAGTTCGTACCGGGTCTGGGTGCGCAAAGCCGCGTCAAGGTTCGACAAGGGCTCGTCGAACAGGAAGACCGAGGGGTCGCGGACAATCGCGCGCCCGATGGCCACCCGCTGCCGCTGACCGCCAGACAACTGCCGGGGTTTGCGGTCCAACAGGGTGCCGATCTCCAGAATCCGGGCGGCTTCGGCCACGCGGGCGTCGATCTCGGCCCGGCGCATGCCTTGAAGCGACAGGCCGAAGCCCATGTTCTTGCGCACGTTCAGATGCGGATACAGCGCGTAGGACTGAAACACCATGGCCAGATTGCGCTCGGCCGGTGGCACGCCGGTCATGTCCTGACCCTTGATCAACACCGCCCCCGTGGACACCGTTTCCAGACCTGCGATGCAGCGCAGCAGCGTGGATTTTCCACAGCCCGAGGGGCCCAGCAGGCACAGGAACTCTCCGACATCGGCCGAAAAACTGATGCCGCGCAGCACATCGACCGCGCCAAAGCGTTTCGTCAGGTCCCGAACCTCAAGCGCGCCCATCCGACCTCGCTTCCCGGAGTTCGCCCGTCACGCGGTCGCAAAACCCCGCCCTTGCTTGTTCACAAGCCATGCCCATGCCAGCGCCCCGCCCGTCGTAAGGAATCACGGTATCGTTGCGCCGAGCCTGGCATAAAAACGTTTTTATGTAAACGTGCAATGTCAGACTTTGATCGGAACCTTCCGCGCGCCGCCGTAACCCATCCGGCATCGCGCGGTCCGTGGTGTGGGTCGCGGAACCGCCAAGGTCGGGACCGGAGCAGGCATCACCGGCACAAAGCCGATCGTCCGGTTTGCCAAAGCGGTTCAAGTCTTCGTTGAAACATCCAGCATCAGAATTCGAACGCTTTCGGTTTGAACTCTGATGCCGTTAAGCCTTGAACCGCTTCAGGACGCGGTGGAACCCTTCAGATCACAAGCGACGCGCGGGTGTTTTCGATCAGACGGACAAGGCTGAGCGCCGCCATTGCCGAAGATTTCGGGTTGTCGGACAAGGGCGCATTGTCGAAGCGCAAGACCATGCGGCCAAAGTCGCCTGATGCAACAATCTCATGCC
>JANMJC010000034.1:0-11220 GCA_031371185.1 Paracoccaceae bacterium
GACCGCATCCTGGGCGCCCATATCATCGGCCCGGGTGCCGGCGATTTGATCCACGAGGTTTGCGTGGCGATGGAATTCGGCGCTTCGGCGCAGGATCTGGCGCTGACCTGCCACGCCCACCCGACCTATTCCGAAGCCGTCCGCGAGGCGGCACTCGCCTGCGGGGACGGGGCCATTCACGCCTGAACCGGCCCTTATCGTCGCCGTTCCGGCGCTCGTCGGGGCCGATTGCCCGACGAGCGTCGCAGACGACGAGGAGGCTTGATCAGTGCCCCGGCCTGATAAACGTTCCGTTGCGCAACTCGGTCATGGCCTGTTGCAATTCGGCTTTCGTGTTCATCACGATCGGGCCGTGCCAGGCCACCGGCTCCTGAATCGGCGCGCCCGAGATCAAGAGGAAGCGCACCCCCTGATCGCCCGTGCGCACCGTCACCTCGTCGCCCGCCCCGAACCGGATCAGGGTGCGGTTGCCCGACATGTCGCGGATGTTCACTTCTTGCCCGTCCACTTCCTTTTCCAGCAGCACGCCTTGCGGACGCGAGGCATCGGCGAATTTCCCCGCACCCTGAAACACATAGACAAAGGCGCGGCGGTACGTGTCGATCTTGAAGGTCTTGCGCACCCCCGCTGGCACCGAGATATCCAGATACTGCGGATCGGCGGCGATGCCGTCCACCGGGCCGGTCTTGCCGCGATAGGCGCCCACGATCACCCGCACCACGGTGCCGTCATCGTCGATCATCTCGGGGATCTCGCCCGACTTCACATCCTGATAGCGCGGCGCGGTCATCTTCATGGCACCCGGCAGATTGGCCCACAGCTGAAACCCGTGCATCTGCCCGGCGATGTTGCCCTTGGGCATCTCCTGATGCAGAATTCCCCGCCCTGCCGTCATCCACTGCACATCGCCCGCGCCAAGCGAGCCCTGATTTCCCAGGCTGTCGGCATGGTCCACCGTGCCCGCCAGCACATAGGTGATGGTTTCGATGCCTCGGTGCGGGTGCCAGGGGAACCCCGGGGCAAAGTCGATCGGTCGGTCGTTGCGGAAGTCGTCGAACAGCAGGAAGGGGTCCAACTCGGTAGGGTCCTGAAAGCCGAAGGCGCGGTGCAGCTTGACGCCCGCCCCCTCCATCGTCGGGGTGGCTTTGCGGGCTTCAAGGACGGGACGGATCGACATGGCGGCCTCCAGAGTTCATCTGAACCCAATATGGGCGGGCCGCGACGAAAGGAAAGTGCGCATTCCGCGCGGCCTTTGGTGCGAAAATGCAAAGGTCAGTGGGTTTTCAGCAACCCGCCCAACAGCCCGCCCAACAGCCCGCCCGTCAGGCCGCCGGGGCCAAGGCCCACGACCACAGCCACCTCCATCTCGCCGTCCGGGGCGGTCATGCGCAGTCGCGCAATTGCCCCGGCCCCGTCCGCCGCCGGATCGTCCGAAAGGACCGCGTCGCGCCCGCCTTTACCCCCGGAATAGGCGGCGTGTTCTTCATGGATCGCCTGATTGACGGCCTCGTCAAAAAGGATCCGGCTGGTCACTGAGGTCCGGGCGTTCAGACGAACCCTGTAGTGAACCTGGGTCCTGTGCCCCGGGCACCCACCGGGAAAGATGGTTTGAAAGGCCACGACGCCGCGATGGTCGGTCATCTGCGTGCCGCGCAGGACGGCCTGTGCCGATCCGTCCGCCCGCTCGGGGGTGTGAACCTCGGAATGGCCGACCGCCGCGTCCCAGTGCCAGATATCCACCCGGACCCCCGTCACCGGTGCACAATCGGCGCTGACCACCTGAAGGCGCACTTGCATCGGCAGGCCCGGCCTGCCCCCGCTCACATCCGCACGCATCGTGCCGGGGTCGATGTCGAACGGTCCTTCGCTGTCCCCGGGTTGCACCAGACAGACATCGGTCGAGATCAGATCGGCAGCCTGTGCCCCGGCCACAAGATGTTGCGGCAGGTCGGCCACCTGCGGGGCCAGCGACAAGGCACGCAACAGGGTGCGGCGGTTCTGAACGGACAGCGGCGGCACGGCAGGTCTCACGGGTGGGGGGCGTCAGGGATCTTACGGCCCCTTGCCGCGGTTCCGTCGCAACCCAGATCAGCAAGCCGACGATTTGTCGGCACAGGGGGCGCGGGTCACAAATCCAGTCGGGCCCTATCCGGCCAGATGGCGCAGCCCTTGGGTGACATCGGTGCGCACCGCCAGACGCAGGCCCGGCTCGTCTCCGGCGCGCAGGGCGGCCAGAATGTGGCGATGGTGCTGGGGCAATTCGCGGCGCCGGACCTTCTGATACAGCGCGCGCATCGTGGGACCCAGTTGCAGCCAGACCGTTTCGATGATCGCCAGCATCGCCGGGGTCTGGGCGCGCAGGTACAGCGTGCGGTGAAACTCCAGATTGGTGCGTACATAGGCCACGGCATCCTGTGACATCACCGCCTCGTGGTTCAGGCTGTTGATGGCCGCCAGACGGTCGATCAGAGCGAAATGGGCGCGCGGCAAGGCGCGTGACGCCATCTCGGGCTCCAGCAGGGCGCGGATCGAGGCCAGTTCTTCAATGCGCTCCGGCGTCAGTTCGGGGGTCGAGATTCGGCCCGAGGACGAAATGGTAAAGGCCCCCTCGGCTGCCAGTCGCCGCACCGCTTCGCGTGCCGGGGTCGTCGAGACATCGAACATTTTCGCCACCCCGCGCAGGGTCATCGCCTGCCCCGGAGCCAGTTCGCCATGCATCACCTGCTGACGAAGACTGCGGTAGATCCGCTCGTGAGCCGCGGCGTTGGGATCGGCAAGGCGGGGCGTGATCGGCATGGCCGCAGCCTTTCAGGCCCGGGCGCGCCCGTCAAGCGCGCCCGTCAAGCGTGCCCGTCAGAACCGGATCGCCTGCAGGGCGGTGCCCTCGGTCCGCAACCAGGCCCTTTGGGTCTGCCAGCCGGGGTAAAGCCCTTCGACCACGGCCCAGAACCGGTCGGAATGGTTCATTTCGACCAGATGGGCCACCTCATGGGCCGCGACGTAATCCAGCACCGACGGCGGGGCCATGACCAGCCGCCAGGAAAACATCAGCCGCCCCTCGGCCGTGCACGACCCCCAACGCGACCGCGTGTCGCGCAGGGTGATGGAACTGACCCGGCGACCCAAAGAGCCCGCGTGCCGGTCAACCGAGGCCGCAAGCCGGTCGCGCGCCATGACCTTCAGCCAGGCCTGCAGACGGGCGCCGATCTGGTCGGAGGATCCGGGAACCACGATGTGGTCGCCGTCCCGGCGCAGGCCCCGCCCGGCCCCCGGTGTCAGCAGGCAAGGCTGCCCTTCGAAGGGAATTGTACCGCCAAAGGCCAGCGTCTGCTCGGGGGCCACCTGCTGAAGCGCGCCGCGCAGCCAGTCTTCCTGCGCGCGCAGAAACATCAGCGCCTCTGATTCGCGGGCCCGCGCCGGCAAGGTCAGCGTCACCAGCCCGGTCTGCCGCGACACCCGCAGCGAAAACCGCTGCGCGCGCCCCGAGCGGCGGAACGCCACTTCGACCCCCGGCAATCCCGGCAGAACCGCCATCCCCCGTCCCCTCGTGATCCGCGCGCTTCAATCGTCGCAAAAGCCTTTGACACTTGCGCGCACCTGTGGCAAGCGCTCGGTTCGCTGATCAGACAACCTGACAAGGGATCACCATGCCCAATCCTGAATGGGGAACAAAACGCATTTGCCCGACCACCGGCAAGCGCTTTTATGACCTCAACCGCTCTCCCATCGTCAGCCCTTTCACGGGCGAAGTGGTGGATATCGAATCGGCCCGCCGCAAGATGGCGGCCTCGGTCATTGCCCGCGTCGCGCCTGAAAAGGACGACGACGTTCTGGTCGATGATCTGGAAGCGGACGAGGATCTGCTGACCACCGGTGTCACCGATGATGCCGAACTGGACGACGAACTGCTGGAAGACGACGCCGATGACACGGTGTCGCTTGACGATCTGGCCGACGTCCCGGGCGGCGAAGAAGACGTCTGATACACCGCGCGTCAGGGCGCAGGATTGATGCAAGTTTTCCCTTGCACCTGTTTGCGCCCTCACCTAAACAGCGGCTCACAACGCAGCCCATGCGTTGAGCGAACGGTTTTGGGGTCATAGCTCAGATGGGAGAGCGCTTGAATGGCATTCAAGAGGTCGGGAGTTCGATCCTCCCTGGCTCCACCAATCTTCTTGATCATGAACGAAAACCGCGGGTCGCAAGATCGGCGGTTTCGTCGTTTCAGGGCTGCTCTGCAATAAGCGCAAGCCTGCGCCAGCAAGCCCGGCATGGGGCACAGGACCTGCCCCCGTTGGTCGGGCGGGTGACGATCAACCGACCCCCTCCGGTCTGGTGCGCCGACATCCCCACCCGCCCCTTCACCGGGGCTTTGAGAATCTGGCGACCATGATGGACTGGTTCAGGCTCAAGGCACTGGTCTGACGCATCCGAAACACGCGGCTGGCCAAGATCTGCCTTGCGCCGCTGAACGGGGCATCCCCCAAGTTCGGCTCGCCCCGGATCATGAACACGGATCAAGGCTCGCAAGGCAGATCCCTTGTCTGGATTGACCGCTTGAAGCGGGTCGGCGCCCGGATTTCGATGGATGGCAAGGGGCGCGGCCTCGACATCCCTTGGGCATTCACCCCGATCAATGGCGTTCATGCCCTCGGCATGTCGGGCCTGCGGCGGTGCCTGAAGGATCTCTGCGCTGACTGCACGCCGGGTGAAACCGGGTCGCGGGTCAAGGCCGGCGTCGGAGGCTGGATCAGTTTCGGCAAGCTTCTTCTGCCGCAAGTCCTTTGCGATCTACCGTCCGTGGTGGACGGTTTCACCGCAACCGAACCCGATCAGCAGATGCGGGCACCGGCCAAAACAACCCGGAATTCTGGGCATGAGGTGGGCAGTTGCACAGGATTACATCACCCGGCCAAGCCGAAAGGCCGCTTGCCGGGCCTTGCGGCGGCCATGGCCCGGGGGGCCGCATGCAGACGCCGCCCGCAGTCCGGGGGCGATCAGGTCCGGGACTGCTCCAGCACCGCGATGCGGGCCTCAAGGCTGGCGTTTTCTTCCCGCGCCTTCTGCGCCATGGCCTTGACCGCGTCGAATTCCTCGCGCGTCACGAAATCGCGGTCGGCCATCCAGCGGTCGATCCAGCCTTTCATCGCCGTCTCGGCCTCGGTCTTGGCGCCCTGGGCCACGCCCATCGCGTTGCTCATCAGTTTCGACATGTCGTCGAAGATCTTGTTTCCGGGCTGCATGCGTGCCTCCATCAGGGGTTTGACCGAATATGGGGCCGAGGCGGGCGCAGGACAAGGTCCGATCCGTCTCGCGGGTCGGCGACCCCGACGGCCCCGGTTGACTTCCCCCCGTCCCCGGCGGAAAACCGCCCTGAATTGACCCCGGGGGCCGGCGCTGCCATGACCTACATACCCTTTCCACCCCTGTCGCCCGAGATCATTTCGGTCGATCTTTTCGGGGCGCATCTGGCGATCCGGTGGTATGCGCTGGCCTATATCGTGGGCCTTCTGGCCGGGTGGAAGCTGATCGCCCGCGCGCTTGCCACGCCACGGCTTTGGGCCGCAGCGCCACCGATGACGGCGGCACAACTTGAAAGCCTGTTCACCTGGGTGATCTTCGGCGTCATACTGGGTGGCCGCATCGGCTATGTGCTTTTCTATCAGCCCGCAGCATTCCTTGCCGACCCTGCCCGCCTTCTGCGGGTCTGGGAGGGGGGGATGTCGTTTCACGGGGGCTTTCTGGGCGTGGTCGTGGCGGGCCTGATCTTTTGCCGCCGCCAGTCGATTTCCGCCCTGTCCACCGGTGATCTCTTCGCCATGGTCGCCCCGATCGGGCTGGGCCTGGGACGCATCGCGAATTTCATCAACGCCGAATTGTGGGGCCGCCCGACCACCCTGCCCTGGGGCGTGGCTTTCCCGGGCGAGGCGGCCCAGGACTGCCCCGGCGTTCTGACCATCTGCGCCCGCCACCCCAGCCAGTTGTACGAAGCGGTCCTGGAAGGGCTGCTCCTTGGCGTCGTGCTGGCCTGGGTGATCTGGCGGCGCGGCTGGCTGCGGTTCCCGGGAAGGGCGATGGGTCTGTTCATTGCGGGCTATGGTCTGGCGCGCTTTGCGGTCGAATTCGTCCGCCAGCCCGACGCGCAATTTGTCACCGAAGGCAACCCCCTGGGGCTTGCCTGGCAGATCGGCGGCATCGGGCTGACCCAGGGCCAGGCCCTGTCCTTGCCGATGATCGCCGTCGGCCTGTGGTTTCTGGCCCGCGCAAGGCACGCATGACGCCGCTGGACGACATCCTGATCCGCCAGATCCTGGCCGAAGGGCCGATGTCGATGGCCGACTACATGGCGGCCTGCCTGCTGCACCCGACGCAAGGATATTACTCCACCCGCGATCCCTTTGGCACCCGGGGCGATTTCACCACCGCGCCGGAAATCAGCCAGATGTTCGGAGAGCTTCTGGGTCTGTGTCTGGCGCAAGCCTGGCTGGATCACGGCGCGCCCGCACCCTTCACCCTGGCCGAACTTGGCCCCGGTCGCGGCACGCTGATGGCCGATGTGCTGCGGGCCACGCGGGGGGTACCGGGGTTTCAGGCCGCAGCACAGGTGGTTCTGGTCGAAGCCTCCGACACCCTGAAGGCGGTGCAGGCGAAAACCCTGGCCGCCCATGCGGTGCAATGGCGGAACGATGCCGAGGCGCTGCCCGAGCAACCGCTGTTCCTGTTGGCCAACGAGTTTTTCGACGCCCTGTCGATCCACCAGTTCCAGCGCGACGAGGAGGGTTGGCGGCAGCGTCTGGTCGGGGTGCAGGACGGGCGGCTGGGGTTCTGCCTGTCCGATCTGGTCGATCCGGCCACGTTCGGCCCGCAGTTCGGGGGCGACCCGCCGGGGACGTTCGTGGAAACCTGCCCCTCGGGCAGGACGATCGCGGGCCGGATCGGCCGCCTGCTGACCCGGTTCGGCGGGGTGGCGATTGTCATCGACTATGGCGGATGGCGATCAAAAGGCGACACGCTGCAAGCGCTGCGCGATCATCGAACCGAAGGCGTGTTCGCCAGCCCCGGGCAGGCCGACCTGACCGCCCATGTCGATTTCGAGGCGCTGGCCACGGCGTTGGCCGCCCCGCGTACCGGTCTGACCGATCAGGGCACCCTGCTGCGACGGTTGGGAATAGAGGCGCGGGCCGAACGGCTGGCCCGGGGGTTGAGCGGCGGCGCACTGGAAAGCCACCGGGCCGCAACTCATCGCTTGACCGCCCCCTCGGAAATGGGTTCGCTGTTCAAAGCGATTGCCTTTCACGGCCCCCGTTCCCCTGCCCCCCCCGGTTTTGACCCGCCCCATGCTTGAGATCCTGACCTCGCCCCTGCTGACCGCGCGCCACGGGTTCTTTACCCGCAAGGGCGGCGCATCTTCGGGCATCTTCGCCGGGCTGAACTGCGGCACGGGATCGACCGATCAGCGCGAGATCGTCGATATCAACCGAAACAGGGTCGCCGCCGCGATGGAGGTGGAGCCCGAGCATTTGGTCACCCTGCATCAGATCCATTCGCCAGACGTTCTGACCCTGACCGCCCCCCCCCTGGGCCGCCCGGTGGCCGATGCCATGGTCACTGCAACCCCCGGTCTGGCCCTGGGCATCCTGACCGCCGATTGCCAGCCGGTGCTGTTTTGCGACCCAAGGGCATTGGTGATCGGGGCGGCCCATGCCGGCTGGCGCGGTGCCAAGGCGGGCGTTCTGGAAGCGACAGTTGACGCGATGGAGGCCCTGGGCGCGCGCCGGGCCGACATCCGCGCGGCGATCGGCCCGACGATTTCGCAGGCGGCCTATGAGGTCGGACCGGAGTTTTACGCGACCTTCACCGATGACGATGCGGAAACTACCCGCTTTTTCGCCAATGGCGCCGATGGGAAATACCTTTTCGACCTGCCATCCTACGGGCTGATGCGCCTGCGCGCCGCGGGCGTAGCGCGCGCCGAATGGACCCGCCATTGCACCTACCGCGACCCGGACCGGTTCTTTTCCTTTCGCCGCACCACGCACCGGGCCGAAGCCGACTATGGTCGCCTGATCTCGGTCATCCGGCTTTAGCCGCAATTTCGGCCCAATTCGCGCGGGTTGCCGGGGCAGTCTGGAAGAATTCCCCCTGAATTTCCTGCCTTTGCGTCGCAAAGCCCGTGCCTCAATTGACCCTGCCGCAGCGCCCCCCCGCGCCACAAAGAACCCAATCGCGTCAAATCCCCGCCTGAAACACCGGTCATTGTTTCCATAACGCATCCAGAACACGACGGGAGACGACCATGAAGAAAGAACGCCGCTGGCTGAAAGGTGCAATCGCCGCCGCCGCCGATTGCCAGACTGTCATGCCGTTTCAGCGGGGGGCCAAACGCAAGCCCGCCACGCTGAAAGAAACCGCTCCGCAACGCCCTGCGCTGGCAGCCCGCTAAAGCGGTTCAGGCTTGCCGAGCCAGCCGCGCCTCCAGCACGTCAAAGGGCAGCCCCGGCTCGTCCTTGGCGCAACGGATCACCAGCGATGTCTTGACCGACGCCACATTGTCGGCCTTCAGCAACTTCTCGGTCAGGAAATTCTGAAAGGTCGACAGATCGGGCGCCACGCATTTCAGGATAAAGTCGATCTCGCCGTTCAGCATGTGACACTCGCGCACCAAAGACCAGGCGCGGCACAGCGCTTCAAAGGTTGAAAGATCGGCCTCGGCCTGGCTGCGCAGGCGCACCATGGCGAAAACCTGCACCTCGAACCCCATTTCGCGGGCGTCGATGTCGGCATGATAGCCGCGAATATACCCGGCCTCTTCCAGCGTGCGCACCCGGCGCAGACAGGGCGGCGCCGAAATCCCGACCCGGCTGGCCAACTCGACATTGGTCATGCGCCCGTCTGCCTGCAATTCGGCCAGTATCTGACGGTCGATCAGGTCAAGCTTTGACTGGGACATGATGCCTCCTCTTCAGGCGCCTATCTAGGTCCATGGCGGCCCGCGCGCAATAATATTTCGCGAAACGCCCCGGAATTTTCGTCCTGTTTCAAGATCTGCCCAGACTTCGAGCGGGGCTTTCACCCCAATCGCGCAACGCCTATATCGGGGGCAACAGCGAATCCCGGGGGGAAATGATGGGCGAGACACGGCACAGCAAGGTTCTGATCATCGGGTCCGGCCCTGCGGGATACTCCGCCGCCGTTTATGCTGCGCGCGCCATGCTGAACCCGATTCTGGTGCAGGGCCTGACGCCCGGCGGGCAGTTGACGATCACGACCGAGGTCGAAAACTGGCCCGGCGACACCCATGTGCAGGGTCCCGATCTGATGGTGCGGATGGAAGCGCACGCCACGGCGATGGGGGCCGAGGTGATCAGCGACTACATCACTTCGCTGGACCTGCAAAACCGCCCCTTCACCGCAAAGGCCGACAGCGGCACCACCTTTACCGCAGATGCGGTGATCCTTGCGACGGGTGCTCAGGCCAAATGGCTGGGCTTACCCTCGGAAGAAAAGTTCAAGGGCTTCGGCGTGTCCGCCTGCGCCACCTGCGACGGGTTCTTCTATCGCGGCAAGGAAGTGGTCGTGATCGGGGGCGGCAATACGGCGGTGGAAGAGGCGCTGTTCCTGACCAATTTCGCCACCAAGGTCACGCTGATCCACCGCCGCGACACCCTGCGCGCCGAAAAGATCATGCAGGACCGGCTGTTCAAGCATCCCAAGATCGAAATTCTGTGGAACTCCGAGGTGACCGAGGTTCTGGGCAGCGATGCGCCCACCTCTGTCACCGCCGTGCGCACCCGCAATCTGCTGACCGGTGAGATGAAAGACGTGCCCTGCCACGGATTCTTTGTGGCCATCGGCCATGCGCCCGCGTCCGAACTGGTCAAGGATCAACTGCCCCTGCACAACGGCGGCTATGTGCAAGTCGAGCCGGGCAGCACCCGCACCGCCATTCCGGGCGTCTTTGCGGCGGGCGATCTGACCGACCATGTCTATCGGCAGGCGGTGACGAGTGCGGGAATGGGCTGCATGGCGGCCCTTGACGCCGAACGCTGGCTTTCGGGGCATTAGCGGGTGGCCCCCTTGACGGGGCCCGGACCCCAAGGTCAGGGCCACAGATCCGTTCCGGCTTAAGCCATTGCAAACAGATGTCCGCTTTTCTTCTGCATCGCGGCATTTCTGCACTTTTTCCGCCGATCCCCCCCGAAATCGCCTGCTTTCGCTTGATATTCCGGGCCAGTCGGGGCAACAAACGCGCGCAACCGGCGGGGCCGATCCTCGTCAGCCTTGGCATTCATAAGCGAGCACAAGATGACACTTTCCAACCATTCTCCGATTCCGGAGCTTTTTGTTTCTGCCGATTCCGCCGAAAAATTGAAGCACGCCGCTGGCGCCCTGCCGTCGTGGGACATGACCGCCCGTCAGGTTTGCGACCTTGAATTGCTGATGAACGGCGGCTTTTACCCGCTGAAAGGCTTCCACTCCGAGGCCGACTACACCGGCGTTGTCGAAAACATGCGCACCGCCGACGGCACCCTGTGGCCGATCCCGATCACGCTGGACGTGTCCGAAAAGTTTGCCGAGACCGTGACCCCGGGTCAGGAGATTGCCCTGCGCGATGCCGAGGGCGTCATTCTGGCCCTGATGACCGTCACGGACAAATATGTGCCGAACAAATCGCGCGAGGCTGAAAAGGTCTTTGGCGCCGACGATCTGGCCCATCCGGCGGTCAACTACCTGCACAATACCGCAGGCCCGGTCTATCTGGGCGGCCCGGTCAAGGGTCTGCAATCGCCGGTGCACTACGATTTCCGCTCGCGCCGCGACACCCCGAACGAATTGCGCGCCTATTTCAGGAAGGTCGGCTGGAACAAGGTCGTGGCCTTCCAGACCCGCAACCCCTTGCACCGCGCCCATCAGGAACTGACCTTCCGGGCGGCGAAAGAGGCGCAGGCCAACCTGCTGATCCATCCGGTCGTCGGCATGACCAAGCCCGGCGACGTCGACCATTTCACCCGAGTGCGCTGCTACGAGGCGGTGATCGACAAATACCCGGCCTCCACCACCACGATGAGCCTGCTCAATCTGGCGATGCGGATGGCGGGCCCGCGCGAGGCGGTGTGGCACGGACTGATCCGCAAGAACCACGGCTGCACCCATTTCATCGTGGGCCGTGACCATGCCGGGCCGGGCAAGAACAGCCAGGGCCAGGATTTCTACGGCCCC
>JANMJC010000055.1:0-7880 GCA_031371185.1 Paracoccaceae bacterium
GCCGCCCCTTGTCTTCGGGGATCAGGCGGTTCTTGTCCTTGCGGACATATTCTCGGTCCTGGATCGTCGTGATCACCGAGGCATAGGTCGACGGTCGCCCGATGCCCAGTTCCTCCATCCGCTTGACCAAAGTCGCCTCGGTATAGCGTGGCGGGGCTTGGGTGAAATGCTGTTCGGGGCCGACCTTGCGCTTGTCCACCGCCTCATGGGCCATGATCTGCGGCAGGCGGGCGTCATCTTCGCCCTCTTCGTCGCGGCCCTCGTCATAGACCTTCAGGAACCCGTCGAACAACACAACCTGCCCCGTGGCGCGCAGGATCACCTGAGCGTCGGGGCTGGCCACATCAACCGTGGTCCGCTCCAGCCGCGCACTGGCCATCTGGCTGGCGATGGTGCGCTTCCAGATCAGATCGTACAACTTGCGCTGATCAGCCTCGACCAGACGCAGCTTGTCGGGCGAGGCGGCCATTTCGGTCGGCCGGATGCATTCGTGCGCCTCTTGCGCGTTCTTGGCCTTGTTCTTGTACAGGCGCGGCGTTTCGGGAACGTAAGCCGCGCCGAACTGATCCTTGATCGCGGCCCGCGCGGCGGTCACCGCCTCGGGGGCCATGTCGATGCCGTCGGTGCGCATGTAGGTGATGTGCCCGGCCTCGTAAAGGCGCTGCGCGGTCGACATGCAGACCTTGGCCCCCATGCCGAACTTGCGGCTGGCCTCTTGTTGCAGGGTCGAGGTCATGAAAGGCGCATAGGGGTTGCGGGTGGCGGGCTTCGCCTCGACCGATTGGACCGCCAATGTTCGAGAAGTGACAGCCTGTACCGCCAATTCGGCGGCTTCGGCAGTCGCAATGTCGAATTTGTCCAGTTTCTTGCCGGCAAGGCTGATCAGCCGCGCGTCAAATGTCTGGCCCCTTGGGGTGGCGAGCGTGGCATTCACCGTCCAGAATTCGCGCGGACGAAAGGCCTCGACCTCCATCTCGCGCTCGACGATCAGGCGCAGGCAGACCGATTGGACGCGGCCCGCCGATTTCGCCCCCGGCAGCTTGCGCCACAGGACCGGCGACAGGGTGAAGCCGACCAGATAATCCAGCGCGCGGCGGGCAAGATAGGCCTCGACAAGGGGGGTGTCGATCTCGCGCGGTTCCTTCATCGCGCGGGTCACGGCATCCTTGGTGATGGCGTTGAAGGTGACGCGGCTAACCTTCTTGCCCTTCTTAAGACTGCCCGCCAGCGCCTCTTTCAGATGCCAGGAAATCGCCTCGCCCTCGCGGTCGGGGTCGGTGGCCAGGATCAGTTCATCGTCGGTCTTCAAGGCTTCGGTGATCGCCCGGATATGTTTCTTGCTGTCCGCCGCCACTTCCCAGGTCATCGCGAAATCGTCTTCGGTGTCGACCGATCCATCCTTGGGCGGCAGGTCGCGCACATGGCCATAAGAGGCAAGAACGACGTAGTTCGACCCCAGATACTTGTTGATTGTCTTGGCCTTGGCAGGAGATTCTACAACGACAACCGGCATGAATGATCTTCCCTTTGCGCCCAAAAGGGGCGCCAAAACCGGGCCCGGACGGGGGGGCAACATGTAAGGGGCGGGCGGACTTGTCAACCGCAAGGGCGGGAAGAGACGCCGGCCCCTTGGGATCGCACCGGCGCGTGATGCCTTTGCGCTTGCCCGGAAATCCACCCGTCGCTTCTGGCGCAGCGCAGCGCGGGCCGGGGGATCTGCCCTCCCCTAACCCGGGCGCCGCCGCCGAACGGCGCGCCTTTGCAGGGTCAGTCCAGACGGGAAAGCAGCCCGCCCGCCTGACGCAGGATGCGACCCTCCAGCTCCAGTGTGACCAGCGCCTGCGCCATCGCGGCGGGCGGCATCGACAGGTCGCGGATCAGTTGATCCTCGGCCGTGGGGCTGGGGCCAAGGCGCGACAGGATCTGGCCGTGCAGGCTGGCCATGTCCGAAAGCGGGCGCGGCCCCGGGATGGGGCCGGGAAGGGCCGGTTCGGGGTCAAGCCGGGGTGCGGGGTCGGGGCGGTGTTGCAGACCCAACACCTCCAGCACGTCGGCGGGGCCGCGGATCAGCGTGGCGCCGTCGCGGATCAACTGATTGCACCCCGCCGCCCGGGCGTCAAACGGGTGACCCGGCACCGCCATCACCTCGCGCCCCTGATCCAGCGCGTCGCGCGCGGTGATCAGCGACCCCGAGCGTGAGGCGGCTTCGACCACCACCACAGCCCGCGACAGACCCGAGATGATGCGGTTGCGCAGCGGGAAGTGCCGGGTTTGCGGCTGCACGCCCATCGGCTGTTCGGACACGAGGCAGCCCTGTTCGGCAATCCTTGCGGCAAGACCGGCGTTTTCTTCGGGATAGATCACATCGACCCCGCCCGCCATCACCGCCACGGTGCCGCCGGTCAGCGACGCCTGATGCGCCTCGGCATCGATGCCGCGCGCCAGACCCGAGACCACCGCAGGACCGGCTTCGACGATCCCCTCGGCCAGCCGACGCGCCATGCGCAGCCCCAGAGACGAGGCATTGCGCGCGCCCACCAGCGCTACCATGTCGCGCAAAAGCAGGCTTTCGTCGCCGCGCGCCCACAGGATCGGCGGGGCATCCGACAGGTCCATCAAGGCGGTGGGATAGCCGGGCCGACCATGTAACAGCAGACGGGCCCGCGCGTCACGCCCGGCCTTCATCTCGGCGCGCACCACGGGCAAGGGGCAGGTTTCATAGCCGTCGACCCCGGCCGCCCGCGCGATGTCGGGCAGGGCTTTCAATGCCGCCTCGACCCCGCCGTGATCGGTACACAGGCGGTGAAACGTCACCGACCCGACGCGGCGCGACCGGATAAGTTGCAGCCACAGAACCGGATCTTCATCCCGTCCGATTCGGACAGAGGCGGGCAGGGCAAGACCCAAAATGGCGATTCCTTGCAAATGCGACGTCTCTCCAGTCTGCGAAGAATAGGTTAACGAAGCATGAATCAAGATCGTGGCCCGGCGTCGGCGTTTACTGGACTTACCAATCAGCAACTGGACTTATTGAATCCCGGGCCTGATGCGTTGAAATCTGCCCAGAAATTTGATCAATTGCCCCGCAAGGAAGGTCTGGACAAGGCGGTTCGGCCATGGAGGTTATGATGAAGAACGCAGATGTGGCCAAGCGCCGGGACGAGGCGATTTCACGCGGTGTGGGCATGCAGACCCAGATCTATGTCGATCGCGCGCTGAATTCCGAGGTCTGGGATATCGAGGGCAACCGCTATATCGACTTTGCGGCCGGCATCGCGGTGGTCAACACCGGCCATTGCCATCCGCGCGTGATGCAGGCGGTGACCACGCAGCTGTCCAAATTCACCCATACCTGCCATCAGGTCCTGCCCTACGAACATTACATCCGGCTGGCAGAGCGGCTGAACGCGCTGGTTCCGGGCGATTGGCCAAAGAAGACCGTCTTTGTGACCACGGGTGCCGAAGCCGTTGAAAACGCGGTCAAGGTGGCGCGCATTGCTACCGGCCGCCCGGCCATCATCGCCTTTGGCGGCGCGTTTCATGGCCGCACCTTCCTGGGCATGTCTTTGACCGGCAAGGTCGATCCCTACAAGAAGGGCTTCGGCGCGATGATGCCCGATGTCTACCACATTCCCTTCCCGCAGGACGTGCACGGCATATCCTCTGACGATGCGCTGGCCTCGCTGACCAAGCTGTTCAAGGCCGATCTGGACCCGGCCCGTGTCGCCGCGATCATCTTTGAACCGGTTCAGGGCGAGGGCGGTTTTTATCCCGCCCCCAAGGAACTGGTACGCGCCCTGCGCAAGATCTGTGACGACAACGGCATCGTGCTGATCGCGGACGAGGTGCAGACCGGCTTTGCCCGCACCGGCACGATGTTCTGCATGGAGCAATATGGCGTGGCCGCCGCCATCACCACCATGGCCAAGGGTCTGGCGGGGGGGCTGCCGCTGGCGGCTTTGACCGGCCGCGCCAGCCTGATGGATGCGGCCCATCCCGGGGGCCTGGGCGGCACATATGGCGGCAACCCCTTGGGGATCGCTGCGGCCAATGCGGTGCTGGATGTGATCGAGGAAGAGGACCTGTGCGCGCGCGCCAACGAGTTGGGCGGGCGGCTGAAGCAGCGGCTTGAAGCGATCCGGTCCGTCACCCCGGAAATCACCGACATTCGCGGCCCGGGCTTCATGGTGGCGATCGAACTGGCGAATCCCACCAGCCACGAGCCCGACGCGGGCCTGACCACCCGCATCCGGCTTGAAGCGCAAAAGCGCGGTCTGATCCTGCTGACCTGCGGCGTCTATGGCAACGTGATCCGCTTTCTGGCCCCGATCACCGTGCCCGACGCGATCTTTGCCGAAGCGATGGAGATTCTTGAGGCTTCGGTCGCGGCGGCCCGCGCCGCCTGACGACGTTGCGCGGCGGCCCCCTTTGAAACAAGGGGGCCCCGGTACGCGCAGCGCCCCCCCTGCCCCGAAATATCCGGACAAACCGGCAAGTCCGCGCGAACTTGGCCGCCGATTGAAAGGCCCCGGGGCGATGCAGGCCGGTTCTGGCGGCAGAGGCGGTTGGCAATCAAGGGGCTTCACGCTATCAGCTTGGCCCATGTCCGACACCCCTGCCCCCTTGCCCGTGATAAAGCTGGACCGCGCCTGCGTCACCCTTCAGGGCCGCAAGGTCCTGCGCGACATCACGCTGACCCTGTCCGAGCCGCGCATCGGCATCATCGGGCGCAACGGATCGGGCAAGACCACGCTTTTGCGCCTGATCGCCGGGCTGATCGCCCCGACGACCGGGCAGGTTCGGGTCGGGTCCCTGAACCCGGCGCAGGACCGCAAGGCGATGCTGGGCCAGTTGGGCATCCTGTTTCAGAACCCGGACCACCAGATTCTGTTCCCCACGGTGCGCGAAGAACTGGGGTTCGGGCTGCGCCAGATGGGTCTGTCCGCCTCCGAAGCCGACGCGCGCGTGCTGCAAATGCTGGCGGCCGAAGGGCGCAGCGCCTGGGCCGACGCCCCCTGCCACCACCTGTCGCAGGGCCAGCGCCATTATCTGTGCCTGATGGCCGTGGTGTTGATGGGCCCGCAGACCCTGCTTTTGGATGAACCCCTGGCCGGGCTTGACCTGCCAACTCAGGCCCGCCTGTCGCGCCGCTTTGCCTGCCTGCCGCAGCGTCTGATCACCATCAGCCATGACCCCGCTTCGGTGCGCGATTGTGATCGGGTGATCTGGCTGGAGGGCGGTGCCATCCGGGCCGATGGGGCGCCCGCGCCGGTTCTGACCGCCTTTGAAGCCGAGATGGAGCGGATCGGGGGGGCGGATGCTGACACTGACCTCTCCGACTAGGACTTTTGCCCATGGCCTGCCCGCCGGGGCCAAACTGGCGGTGCTCGCGCTGTTCACGGTGGCCCTTTTTGCCATCACCGCCCCCCTTGCCATGGCGCTGTGCGCGGCATTGGTGGCCTGCCTTGCCCTGTCCTGCGGGCGCAGTTTTGCCCTGACCCTGGTACGGTCGTTGCGCGCGCTGGTGCCCTTTGTGGTCGTTCTGGCGCTGTGGCACCTGTGGCTGGCCGATCCCCTGGGCGGGCTGACCATCGGGCTGCGCTTGGTCACGGCGGTTTCGGCGGCAACCCTAGTGACCATGACAACCCCGCTGAGCGACATGCTGACCCTGTTCCAGAGCCTGCTGGCCCCGCTTGCCCGGCTGGGTCTGCAGCCCAAACCGCTGGCGCTGGCACTTGCGCTGATGATCCGCTTTATCCCCGTGATGCTGGACCGCTTCGGGCAATTGTCCCAAGGCTGGCGCGCCCGTTCAGCCCGTCGCATCGGCTGGCAGGTCGTGATGCCCGCCACCCTTGCCGCCCTTGACGATGCCGCCCATGTCGCCGAGGCCTTGCGCGCCCGGGGCGGCGTGGCGTAGACAAGGCGACACCCTTTGGAGAGACCTATGGAAAAGAACCTGACCCAGATCGCGCTGTTTGCCGCCCTTATCGCCATTTTGGGACTGGTGCCCAAGGTTGATCTGATGTCGGGCGTGCCGATCACGGCGCAATCCTTGGGGATCATGCTGTGCGGCACGGTTCTGGGCGCGCGCAACGGGGCGCTGGCGGTTCTGCTGTTCCTGTTCGTCACCATCGCGGGCTTGCCCCTCTTGTCGGGCGGGCGCGGTGGTTTCGGCGTGCTGGCCGGGCCTTCAGTCGGTTATATCATCGGCTTTCCGATTGCGGCCTTCGTGACCGGCTCGATCGTCGAATTCTGGCGGGTCAATGTGGGCGTCTCGGCCTTTGTCGGGGCCTTCATTGGCGGGTTTGTCGTCTTGAACATTCTGGGCATCATCGGCATGTCGGTGATGCTGGACAAGACCCTGCCCGAGGCGGCCCTCTTGGCCCTGCCCTTTGCCGTCGGGGACACGATCAAGGCGGCGATTGCGGGCATGGTGACCCAAGCCATCGCGCGCGCCCGCCCCGAGGCGCTGTTGTCGCGCGCCTAAGCCCGCTCGAACACAACCGCCGTCCCCAGGCCCCCGGCCGCCGAAATGGCGGCCAGACCGGGGCCGGCGGTCAGTTCGTGAAACATCCGGACCGCCAGAATGGCGCCCGAGGCCCCGATCGGGTGACCCCGCGCCAGGGCGCCCCCGCCGGGGTTCACTCTGGCGGGGTCCAGTCCCAGAACCTCGGCGCAGGCGATGGCTTGCACGGCAAAGGCCTCCATCAATTCAACGACCTGCAGCGCGCTGATCGCAAGCCTGCCCATCTGAAGCGCCGCCCGCATCGCAGGGATCGCGCCCAAAGCCGGCTCTTCGGGGACAGCCCCTACCGTGATGCCCGAGACCAGCCGCAAACCGCGCCCGCGGGCAATCGTGTCGCGTGTGATCACCACAAAGGCGGCGGCATCGGCGGCCACGGCGGTGTTGGCCGCGGTGATCGTGCCCGACAGGACCGCCGCGCGCTGCGCCAGCGCCAGGTTCAACGGGCGGGTGAATGCATCGCGGGTCTGGCCGGCCAGCGGCACGATCTCGGCCAGCATCCGCCCCTGCGCGGCCACGGCGCGGGCGTGGCTGTGCACCGCCAGATGGTCCTGATCGTTGCGCGTGATGCCCAACCGCGCCGCAAGCGCCGCCGCCGCCTCGGTCATGTCGGGGTCGCGGTCGGGCCAGGGGGTAAAGGGCGGCTGGTCATAGGGTTTCGCAGGCCCGCCTTTCGGGTCGGTCGCCAGCCGGATCGGGCGCCGCGAATAGCTTTCCACCCCGCCTGCAATCACCACCCGCGCGGCCCCGCTTTGCACCAACGCGCGCGCGATCAGGATCGCATCCAGCCCCCCCGCGCATTGCCGGTCGATCGACAGGCCCGCGATCCGCTCGGGTAGACCGGCGGCCAGCGCGACGCGACGTGCCGGGTTGCCCCCGCCCCCCAAGGCGTTCGAGCACACGACCTCGTCAACTTCCCCGGCGTCAAGCCCCGCATCGGCCAGAACCTGCGCGATGACCGGTGCCGCCAGATCCTCGATCGACAGTTTCGCAAAGGCCCCGCCACGCGGCACCACCGCCGTCCGGCGCGCGGCAATCATGTGAACGCTCATCCCCCGATCTCCCGCGCGAGGCGCACCAGATCGGTCTTGCCCGAGGGCAAGGTCGGCCAATCCTGACGCCAGATCAGCGCTTTGGGTGCCTTGGTCGGCCCAAGATGGGTGCGAAGGGCCTCGCCGATGGTCGGGCCCTGCGCCACGTCGCCGCGCAGAATAGCCACCAGATGCAGCCCGCGCAATGCGTCCGGGCGCGGCAGGACCGCCGCCCTTTCCATGCCCGCCTAGCCCAGCTGATAGGTCTAGATCGCTTCTGGAAAGACTTTGTGATCGGCCACCGTCTCCATGCGCCCGGCCCGTCC
>JANMJC010000058.1:0-5051 GCA_031371185.1 Paracoccaceae bacterium
TCAGTTTTCACCTTTATGGCGCGGTCTTTGGCGACGGCGGCAACTTTCTGACGCCGCGCAACCTGTGGAACCTGTCGGTGCAGACGGCGGTGACCGGGATCATGGCGACGGGAATGGTTCTGGTGATCATCACCCGCAACATCGACCTTTCGGTCGGCTCGCTCGTGGGCGTCACCGGGATGGTCATGGGCTTGCTGCAGGTGCAGTTTCTGCCGCAGTATCTGGGGCTTGGCCATCCGCTGATCTGGATCATCACCGCGATTGTCGGGTTGATCGTCGGCACGGCCATCGGGGCGTTTCACGGCTGGCTGATCGCCTATCGCGGCATCCCGTCGTTCATCGTCACGCTTGGCGGTCTGATGGTCTGGCGCGGCATGGCGTTTCTTTCTGCCGACGGCAAGACCATTTCTCCGGTCGATCCCACCTTCGCCCTTCTGGGGGGCGGGCCTTACGGCGCCATCGGGTCGGTCGGTAGCTGGATCGTCGGCCTTCTGGGCTGTGCGGCCATCCTGTGGGTCATGCGGTCGGCGCGCGAGGCACGCCGCCAGCATGATTTCGCCCTGCGCCCGATCTGGGCCGAGATTACCGTGGCCGCCCTGGGCTGCGGGGCGCTGATTGGCGCGGTTCTGGTGGTCAACGCCTATCCCTGGCCCAAGGGCATCGTCGAGGCCTACACCAAGGCCAATCCCGATGTCGTCGTCCCCCCAGAGGGGCTGTTCATCAGCCACGGCTTTGCCATTCCCGTGCTGATCCTGGCCGTCGTCGGTATTGCCATGACCATTCTGATGACCCGCACCCGCTTTGGCCGCTATGTCTTTGCCATCGGCGGCAACCCCGAAGCGGCGGCTCTGGCCGGCATCAACACCCGATGGATGACGACAAAGATCTTCGCCCTGATGGGCATGCTGGCGGGCCTTGCGGCCGTTGTCGCCTCGGCCCGTCTGAACTCGGCCACCAACGCGCTTGGCGATCTGGAAGAGTTGTACGTCATCGCCTCGGCGGTTGTCGGGGGCACGTCTTTGGCGGGCGGTGTGGGCACGATCTACGGCGCGATCATCGGCGCGCTGGTGATGCAATCCTTGCAGACCGGCATGGTGCTGATCGGGTTCGGGGACGGGTCGTATCGCAAGATCGTCGTCGGCGTGGCGCTGGTTTTGGCGGTCTATCTGGACATCATCTACAAGAAGAAAACCAAGTGAGGGGTGAGAACATGACGAACAAGGGCACTCCTCTGGTCGAATTGCGCGACATCTCGATCGCATTCGGCGGAATCAAGGCGGTCGACCATGTTTCGGTCGATCTGCATCCGGGCGAGGTTGTGGGGCTTCTGGGCCACAACGGGGCGGGCAAATCCACCCTGATCAAATGCCTGTCGGGCGCCTACAAGGCCGACAGCGGAGAGATTCGCATCAACGGCGAAAAGGTTGAGATCAACGATCCGCGCGACGCCCGCGCCTTGAACATCGAGACGATCTATCAGACCCTGGCTCTGGCCGACAATCTGGATGCGGCATCGAACCTGTTTCTGGGGCGCGAACTGGTCAGCCCGATGGGCTTTGTCAACGACGCCAAGATGGAGGCCGAAACCCGCAAGATCATGAAGCGCCTGAACCCGAATTTCAAGAAATTCCGGGTGCCGGTTTCGGCCTTGTCGGGCGGTCAACGCCAGTCGGTCGCCATCGCCCGCGCGGTCGATTTCAACGCCAGAATCCTGATCATGGACGAGCCGACGGCAGCCCTTGGCCCGGAAGAAACCGAAACCGTGTCGCGCTTGATCCAGGAGTTGAAGGCGCAGGGTCTGGGGATCTTCCTGATCGAGCATGACATCCACAACGTCATGAAGCTGTGCGACCGGGCCTCGGTGATGAAAAACGGTCAGCTTGTTGGAACGGTGAACGTGAACGAGGTCACCGACGAGGACATTCTGGGCATGATCATCATGGGCAAGAAACCCGCAAAAGCCGCCTGACCGCTTGCCGGCCTGCCCCCGGCGGGCGGGCCCTTTCCTCCGACAATCCCCCTGCCGAAAGCCAGTTCCATGACCGATTTCTTCAAAGGCATCCCCGCCGTCAGATTCGAAGGTCCGCAGTCGACCAACGAATACGCCTTCCGCCATTACAACCCCGACGAGGTGATCCTTGGCAAGCGGATGGAGGATCACCTGCGCTTTGCCGTCGCCTACTGGCATTCCTTTGCCTATCTGGGCGGCGATCCCTTTGGCGGGCAAACGCTGGAACGTCCGTGGTTTGGCGACAGCATGGCCCATGCAAAGCTGAAAGCCGACGTGGCGTTCGAGCTTTTCGACATCCTGAATGTGCCGTTCTACTGCTTTCACGACGCTGACATGCGCCCCGAAGGCGCGACCTTCGCCGAATCCAAGCGCAATCTGGATGAAATCGTTGACTTCCTTGGCGAAAAGCAGACCCGGCACAAGGCGCGGCTTCTGTGGGGCACGTCGAACCTTTTCAGCCATCGGCGCTGGATGTCGGGGGCGGCCACCAACCCCGATCCCGATGTCTATGCCTATGCCGCGGCAACCGTGAAGGCCAACCTTGACGCCACGGTCAAGCTGGGCGGCCAGAACTATGTGCTGTGGGGTGGGCGCGAGGGTTACGAGACGCTGTTGAACACCGATCTTGCCATTGAACGCGCCAACGCGGGGCGCTTTCTGCAACAAGTGGTCGAATACAAGTACAAGATCGGCTTCAAGGGCGCGATCCTGATCGAACCGAAACCGCAGGAACCGTCAAAGCACCAGTACGACTATGACGTGTCCACGGTTTACGGGTTCCTCAAGGATTTCGGGCTGGAAAAAGAGGTGCAGGTCAACATCGAGCAGGGCCATGCGATTTTGGCGGGCCATTCGTTCGAGCACGAGATTGCCACGGCGGCAGCGCTTGGCATCTTCGGGTCGATCGACATGAACCGCAACGATTACCAGTCCGGCTGGGACACCGACCAGTTTCCCAACAACCACGCCGAAAAGGCCGTGGCGTTTTACGAGATCCTGCGGGCGGGCGGCTATACCACCGGCGGCACCAACTTTGACGCCAAGATCCGCCGTCAGTCGCTGGACCCGGCCGATCTGGTTCTGGCCCATGTCGGCGGCATGGACACCTGCGCCCGCGCGCTGAAATGCGCCGCCGCCTTGCTGGAATCGGGCGAGATGGAGGCCCATCGGGCGACCCGCTATGCCGGCTGGAAAACACCGGCCGCCAAGGCGATGCTTTCCGGATCATTGGAACAGGCGGCCTCGCGCGTCACTGCCGAAAACCTGGAACCAGACCCGAAATCGGGCAAGCAAGAGCGGCTGGAAAACCTGTGGAACCGATTCGTTTGATGCCGATTCCCCCCGCCAACCCGACCCGCCGCGCGCTTTTGCTGGGGGCCGCCTCGATTGGCTTTGCCGGGGCGGCATCGCCGCTGTTTGCGATGGCCGACACGCGCGCCAACGCGGTTCTGGGCACCTGGTACAAGCTGCTTCTGGAACTGATCCGTCACACCGCCACCTACTCTCCTCCGGTGGCGGCCCGCGCGTTTGCCTATCTGGGTGTCACCGTCTTCGAGGCGGTCGCCTCGGGCAATCCGGCCCTGCGCACCTTGGCGGGCCAGGTCAACGGTCTGACCTCCGTGCCCGTCCGCGCCCCGGGCGACCACGACGAAGCCTGCATCCTGCACGGCGCCCTGGTGCATGCCATCAACGCGCATTTCAGCAATACCGGCCCCACCGGCCAGCGCGCGATGCTGGCCATGACCGGAAAACTCGATTCAATCGCCTCGGCGGGCGTGGCGGAAGATGTCGTCGCGCGCAGTCTGGCTTACGGAGTGGCCCTGTCCGAACATATCCTGCAGTGGTCGGCCACGGACGGCGGCGCTGTCATTGAAAACATGGGCTTTCCCTATGACTATGCCCTGACCGAGGGCCCGGCCCATTGGGTGCCGACCTCGACCGTGGCGGTGCAGCAAAGGCCGCTCCTGCCGAACTGGGGCCAGAACCGCCCCTTCACCCTGCCCGAGGGCGATTTGTGCGCTCTGGCCGCGCCGACCGAGTACAGCGAAGATCCCGCTTCGGCGTTTTATGCCGAAGCGATGGAGGTTTACGAGACCTCGAAATCCTTGACCGACGACCAGAAGGCCATCGCCCGGTTCTGGTCGGACGACCCGATGCTGTCGCCCACCCCGCCCGGCCATTGGTTGTCGATCGCGCTGCAGATCTTCGCGCGCGATGCCACGCCCCTGCCGCTGCAAGCCGAAACGCTGGCCCTGGTGGGAATGGCGATTTCCGACGCCTTCGTCGCCTGCTGGCGCAGCAAATACGAGGTCGATCTGCTGCGCCCGATCACCTATATTCGCCGCGTGATCGACAAGAAATGGGAGCCGCTGCTGAATACGCCGCCGTTTCCGGAATATCCCTCGGGGCATTCCAGCCAGTCGGGGGCGGCGGCGGGGGTCCTGGCGGCGCTGTATGGTGCGTCTTTCGCCTTCACCGACGCCACCCATGCCGACGACGGCATCAAGCCGCGCGACTTTGCCAGCTTTCAAGCGGCGGCTGAAGAGGCGGCGATTTCAAGGCTTTATGGCGGGATTCACTTTCGCCCGGCAATCGAGCAGGGATTGGTTCAGGGTGCCTGCGTGGCCGAACATGTGTTGAAGGTGATCACCCGTGCGTAAGATCATAGGATCCGTCCTGGCGCTGTTGCCGCTGGCCGCCCATGCCCAGGACCCCGCCGTTCCGATCTTTGCCGAACAGTCGGCCGGCCTTGCCACGCCCTATCTGGGGGATTGGCAATACATGGTCGGCGGCGGTGTGGCGGTGTTTGACTGCGACGCCGATGGCCGGCTGGATGTGTTTCTGGCGGGGGGCGAGGGGCCTGCGGGCCTGTACCGCAACCTGTCCGACGCCGGCGGCGATCTGCGGTTTGAACCGGTCGCGGGGCTGAACGAGGGGGCGGTGACCGGCGCCTATCCGCTGGATGTCGACAGCGACCAGATCACCGATCTGATGGTGCTGCGGGTGGGCGAAAACCACCTGATGCGCGGGCTGGGCATCG
>JANMJC010000066.1:0-5538 GCA_031371185.1 Paracoccaceae bacterium
AATGACAGGGCAGCACCGCCTTCAGGCCCAGCCACTGGGTCGCAAGCAACCCCTCATAGGGGCTCATCTCTCCGGTCAGCATTTCTCCGGGCATCGGGTTCAGATGCAGGATTTCTTGCGGATTGGCGATGCCGATGCAACCGATATTGGGCCGATACAGCATTGCCTGCAACTTCATGTCCGAAAACAGCGCCGTATCGCCGTAATGGTAAAAGCGCACATTCTCGTCGGCATAGACGATGTAGGCGAAGGGCACGCCGGAAATGAAGCTGCCGTCCTTCAGCCGGATCTGCGACCAGTGGTGGCATTCCAGCGGTTGCACCTCGATCCCGGCAACCTTGACCCGGATCCCCCATGTCGTGGCGCGGATCTGCGTTGCCGGGATGCCGCGGTCCATCAACCAGGCCTTGACCTCGCCGCCGCAGATCACCGGGCAACCGTAGCGCGCGGCGATCTTGTCGGTATCGCCCAGATGGTCAAAGGCCGCATGGCTGACGATGACAAGGTCGACCCTGTCGAAACTGTCCGATTTCACCAGCGACCCGGGGTTCTGGTCCAGAAAGGGATCACACAGAATCCGCAGCCCGGATCGGGTGATGATTTCGTAAGCCGCAACGCCGTGAAAACGAATGCGTGTGGTCAAGCCCAAGCCCATCAGGAACCTATGAAGTTAAAGGGTGGATGGTCCCGCAGGAAACGCATGCAGGACCACCCAAGTTCTGGCGCCGGTCGGGAGAGGCCCGACGCCAGTCTGTCTGCTTACTTGACGCCAAGCGCCGCCAGAACCTTGTCGACATTGTCGGCCGTCACGACAAGCACGCCGGTATCCACATCCGGAATTGGTCGGCCGCCATTGGCCGCATCCAGACCGGCGGTCTTCAGACCGCTGTGATTGTAGTCATGCAGCAGCTTGACCGCGTAATAGATGAACAGTTCGCGGTTCTGAACGACGATGCCGTTCACCCAGCCTTCCTTTGCGGTCTTGAAGAAGTCCGGGGTCTGCTCCATCGCGGTCACGACAATCTCGCCCGGGTTCTTGCCGGCTTCGCGCAGCGCCGTCACGATGCCGGCACCGGATTCCGAGTCAAAGCCTGCGAAGGCCTTGATGTCCGGATGCGCCGCCAGCAGCGCCGCCGTCACCTGTGCGGCCTTTTGCGCGTCGCCGCCGTCATCCTCGTTGGCGACGATCTCGAATTTGCCGCCACCATTCGCGGCGATATAGGCCTGAAAGCCCGCGACCGCTTCGCGCATGTTGCCGGCATTGATGATCGACATCGTGGCGATCTGGCCGCCATCCGGCAGGGCCTTCATGATGGCCCTGGCCTGCGCCACGCCAACATTGGTCCAGTTCGTGCCGATATAGGCAAGACGGCCCGAATCCGGCAGGTCGCCGTCATCCACGACCGTCGGAACCCCCTGCTCGAGGCAGCGCTTCACGGGTTCCGTCAGCGACGGATCCCAGCCGCCCACCACCGAGACACCCGAAGGCTTCTGCGCGCAGACCTGATCGACCGCCGAGATGAAGCCGGGAAGGTCAAAATCGGTCGGTCCGGCGACGATGACGCGGACGCCCAGCTCGTTGGCGATCTTCTCCATGCCGACATAATCGTATTGCACGAACAGCGGCAGGTTGGCCTTGTTGGAAATCCAGTAGTAGGTCTCGGTTGCGTCCTCGGGTCCGAAGGCGGATTCCTGCGCCAGCATCGGAAGCGCGTGCAAGCCGGACATAAGTGTGCCGAGCGCAAGGGCACCGGCGATCTGTTTGGTCTTTCTCAGCATTTCGTAGTCCTCCAATGTGACGAGTTCGGGTTGCGTCTTGCGCCGGTTGTCTCCGACGGTCTTGTGTTGGGACGACCTAGCCGCGGCCAGGTGTCTTGAAACGGTCAAGGGAAACGGCGAACAGCAGCACAAGGCCCACGACGATGCCCTGCCAGAACACACCGACCGAGTTGATGATCATGGCGTTTTCCACGAGGGCGATGAAAAGCACGCCCATGATGCCGCCAAAGATGGTGCCTTCACCGCCCTTTAGGCTGGCGCCGCCAAGCACCGTCGCGGTAATGACCTTCAGTTCGATCCCGACGCCCGCATTCACCACGGCCGAGTTCAGCCGTGCGGCGTACAGCGCGCCGGCAAGGCCCGACAGCACACCCATGATGACAAAGCCGGTCAGGATCAGCCGGTCCACCCGGATGCCGGACAACTGTGCTGCACGCGGGTTGCCGCCGATGAAGTAGAATTGCCGGAAGAACCGGGTCCGCGCGATCAGCCAGCCGCCGCCAACCGCGATGACCAGCATCACCCAGAACAGCGACTGGATGCGCAGCAAGGGGTCGGCCACCCGTCCGAAGGCGGCAAATTCATCGGAAATCGGCGTGACGCCGGTGCCCGCCGTCACATAGGTCAACCCGCGATAGATCGTCAGGGTGCCAAGCGTCGCGATCAGCGCGTTGATCCCGATCCGCGTGACGATCAGCCCGTTGATCAGGCCCGCTGCGCCGCCGACCACAAGACCGGCCAGCATCCCGGCATTGGGCCCGTAGCCAAGCCAGTCGGGCGAGGCGATGACCCCGGCCCAGACCCCCGCCAGCGCCAGCGTCGATCCGCAGGACAAATCGAAGGTCCCCGCAATCATCAGCAGCATCATGCCGCAGACCAGGATGCCCACGGGCGCGAGGTTCAGCAGCACCGCGCGCATGTTGGATGCGGTCGGGAAGTTGTTGGGATAAACGGCGGCCATCACTCCCGCAAGAACGAGGACAAGGATGAACAGGGTCAACTCACGCGAATTGGCCAGCCTGCGGACGATCCGCAACGGCAAGGCATCGTTGTGCTCGGGGGCCGGGGTTTCGGTCATGCCTGTGCTCCTGCCGAGGCGCGCAAGGCGGCCACGGATGCTGTGTATCTTGTGGCAAGGCGAAGCACGCCTTCTTCGGTGGCTTCGCCTCCGTTCAGCGTGCCGACCGTGCGGCCCTCGGCCATCACGATGATGCGGTCGGCCAAGGCCAGAACTTCGGGCAGATCGGACGACACCACCAGCAAGGCCACGCCCCTGGCCGCCAGCGCCCGCAGCAACCGGTAGATTTCCGCCCGCGCCCCCACATCGACCCCGCGCGTCGGCTCGTCCACGATCAGAAGTTTCGGCTCCATCGCCAGCCATTTGGCCAGCAGGACCTTTTGCTGGTTTCCCCCGGACAGATTGCCGACGATCTGGCGGACCGAAGGCGTCGAAATCCGCATTTCTGCAACGAAGGTCTGCGCAAGAGCTTCGGCCTTCGCCTCCGAGAACCTTGCGCCGTCCGAAACCTTGTCCAGCACGGTGGCGGCGATGTTGTTCACGATGTCCATGCCCAGAAACAGCCCCGAGGCCTTGCGGTCTTCGGGCACCATTCCCACCCCTGCCGTCTTGGCATCCCAGGTGCCGAGCGGCCGATAGTCCTTGCCGTCGATGGCGATGGTGCCCCCGTTGCGCCGGCGCGCGCCAAAGATGGTTTCACAGAACTCGCTGCGCCCCGACCCGATCAGACCCGCCAGGCAGACGATCTCGCCCGCATGGACCCGAACCGAGGCGTCGCGAACCATCGTCCCGGCAGCGACCTGACGCGCGTCAAGCACCACGCGACCCGGCGCAGGCCGCGCCCCTTCGCGGGTCAGGTGGACATCGCGGCCCACCATCAGCCGGATCAACTCGTCCGTGCCGGTTGCCGCAACATCGCGCGTGCCGGCAAGCCGACCATCCTTCAACACCGAAACCCGGTCGCACAGCGCGAAAATCTCGGCCAACCGGTGCGAAACATAGATGACCGACACGCCGGACTGCGCCAGCTTGCGCACCACGTCGAACAGACGGTCTGTCTCGTTCAGGGTCAGCGCCGCCGTCGGCTCGTCCAGGATCAGCAGTTTCAGATCATGCGACAGCGCCTTGGCGATTTCGACGATCTGCGCCTGCGCGGCCGACAATTCGGCGACGCGCCGCGCCGGATCGATCTTTACGCCCAACTGCGCAATCAGGCGCGCCGCCTCTGCCCGCATCTGCGGCACCAGAACCTGCCCCAGCCGTCCCACCGGCTGGCGACCGGCGAAAATGTTCTCAGCCACGCTGAGTTGCGGCACCAGCGAGCCTTCCTGATGCACGATGCCGATGCCAAGGGCACCCGCGGCCCGCTCATCCACCAGACGCACCTCTTCGCCGTCGATCATCACCGTGCCGGAACCGGGCGCGTGGATTCCGGCCACGATCTTGCCCAGCGTGGATTTTCCCGCGCCGTTTTCGCCCAGCAATGCGCGGATCTCGCCGCGCTCTACCGAAAGACTGACATCATCCAGCGCGACCACACCCGGAAAGCGCTTGGACAGACCCCGAACCTCCAGCCGCGCCACCATCATGCGGCCCGAGCGGCAGCAGCAAGATAGCGCGCCTGCGCGGCTTCGATCATCGCCACCATGGTCTGATTGACCGGCGTGGAAAGACCCGCCCGCTTGCCCGCCGCCACGATCGCCCCGTTGATCACTTCGATCTCGGTCTTGCGCGCGGCCTGAACGTCCTGCAACATCGACGCCTTTCCGCCGACGGCCTTTTCAAGCAGGCCGGTGATCGCGTCCCATCGTTCATCGTAGTCCAGTGCTATGCCGCTGGCAGCGGCCACGTCGACCACCTCGCGCAGGATCGCGGCCATGACCCGCTTCGCGCCGTCAAAGGCCACCAGTTCATGGGCAAAAAAGCCCAGAAGTGCCGAGGTCGGCAAGGTACAGGCGTTCAGGGCCAGCTTCTTCCAGATCTCATCCAGGATCCGGCCTGTGACCGCAACCTCAATGCCCGCCGACCGGAACACCGCCGCCACCGCCTCGACCCGCGACGAAACCGCGCCCGAAAGCTCTCCCAGATGGGTCAGTCCCGCGCCGGGATGCTTGACCCGACCCGGACCCAGCAGGGTGCCGCTGTGATAGGTCAGGCCGACAATCACCCGGCCCGTCCCGGCGATGGCCCCGATCCGGTCGGCATTGCCCCAGCCGTTCTGCAGGCTCAGGATCGCGGTCTGCGGCCCCAGCATCGGCAAGGCAGACCGGATGGCGGATTCGGTATGATAGCATTTCACGAAATTCACGATCAGATCGACCGGACCGACGCGCGCCGGATCATCCGTCGCCGCAACCGCAATCTCGGCCACCGATCCGTCCTTTTCCTCGATCAGCAGACCCTGGGCATTGATGGCATCGACTGCAGGGCGAGAGACGTCGATCAGTGTCACGTCGTTTCCAGCCCGCGCCAGATAGCCGCCAAACAGCCCGCCCATCGCGCCACCGCCGCCCAGAATGGCAATCTTCATCGAAAGTTTCTTTCTCTGGACCCGAGTCAAGGCTTGCAAGGGCAGGTCATCGACTCGCCCAGAAATCATCATACCAATTTAGATCGACTCTTGAATCAATGTCAAGCCGAGTGGTATGTTGACTAGCAGATGCGGTGAGTTCGCGATGTACCGCGCGGAAATGAAGGGCCCCTGAATGACAGCGCAGATCTGCATCGGCGTGATTGCCGAC
>JANMJC010000073.1:0-1870 GCA_031371185.1 Paracoccaceae bacterium
CCGAAATCGGATTGATCGCGGCGGTGGGGTTCAGGTTTGCGGTCAGTTGTGGCGCGATGAAGGTCAGGGTCAGCCACAGGGTGACCGGCAGCAACAGTCCCACGGTTTCGGACCGCGCGGCTGCCCCGGCGGCAAGCCCGATCAACCCGAAAATGGCCATGTACAGGGCGGTCACGCCCATGAACCCGGCCAGTTGCGCCCATTGCAGGGGGGTCAGCGCGACGGCGGGCAGCACAAGAAAGGTCGCCACAGCCGCCACAGCTGCGACCGCCACCAGGGCAAGGATCATCCCGGTCAGGGCGGCGATCTTGCCGGCCGCATAGGCATGGCGGCCAGGCGGGCGAGAGCCGATCAGCGGCAGCACACCGGCCTTGCGATCAACCCCGATCAGGCGGTTGCCGATCACGATGGCGGACAGGGCCCCGATCAGCGCCACATAGACCGACATGTTGCGCATCAGCGACAGGGGCGAAATGTCCAGAACCGGGTTTGTCGGCACGGGCTGGCCCGCCTTTTGCAGAAACGCCGCCGCGTCCAGATAGATCCGGTTCACCGTCGAGGTGGCCGACCAGCCGAGCCAGGCCGAAATCAGCACGAGGACGACAAACATCAGCGACAGAAGCGCCACGGTTCGTTCGCGCAGCACGAAACGGGCGGAATGGCGGGCGATCAACCAGCCCGAAGTCATGACGCTTTCCATCATGCCCCCTCGGCCAACCGGCCCACCGGGGTCAGCGAAAGATAAAGCGCCTCCAAAGCCGCATCGTCGCCATAGCGGGCGGTTACGGCTTCGATCCGGTCGTGGTAGACCACCTTGCCGTGGCTCAGCACCGCGATGCTGGTGCAGGTCTTGGCAATTTCGGAAATCAGATGGGTGTTCATGAAGATGGTCATCCCGAACTCGGCGTTCAGGCGCAGGATCAGGTCGCGCAGCGTCTTGATGCCCATCGGATCAAGGCCCGAGGTGGGTTCGTCCAGAAACAGGACGTCCGGTCGGTGCAGGATGGCCTGCGCAACCCCCACCCGCTGACGCATCCCCTTGGAAAAACTCCCGGCGCGCCTGTCCGCGAGGTAGCTGCAGTCAAGCAGGTCAAGCACCTCGGCCACACGTCGCGCCGGACCTGCCACACCGGACAGACGGGCAAAGAACAGCAGGTTTTCGGTTGCCGTAAGGGTGTCATAAAGCCGCACGTTTTCGGGGACATAGCCGATGCAGCGCCGCACATTTGACGGGTCGCGGCAGATGTCATGCCCTGCCACGATCGCTGACCCGGAAGCGGGACGCGCCAGCGTGGTCAGCATCTGGATCGTCGTTGTCTTGCCGGCACCGTTGTGACCGAGAAACCCGAAGACCTCGCCCCTGGCGATGTCCATCGACAGGCCATCAACGGCTCTCACCCCGTCGAAGGTTTGGGTCAGGCGGTCCATCCGGATCACGGGTTCAGACATTGCGGAATTCCTTGTGCGGGTCGCCCTGTCGGCGGTTTCCTGATGGACCCCTTGTGTCCGCCCCAAACCGCAGCGGTCTTGCGCCGGGCTTACAGTTTTGTAAGGGCCCTTGTTCCGGCGATGATATCCGGGCACAGGAACGGGCGGCCCCCTGCGGCAGCGCTTGCCCTGTCAACGGGTCAGGGATCAGTTGCAGGCGGCTTCGCCCTTCTGCTTGCCTTCGCCGCCAATTTCATTGGCGGCGCCCCTGATCCGTCCGTCATCCTGCCGATCCTTCGGGGGCAGCGCGACGGTCCTTACCCTGTCATCGAGCCTTTGTGGCGAGCGTTTTCCCGGCTCCTCGGCTCGCATCCCTCCGCCACGATCAGGTCAGGCGCATGGCTTTCACCGCTTATAAAAAATGAGCCGTAAAACCTATTGA
>JANMJC010000096.1:0-2987 GCA_031371185.1 Paracoccaceae bacterium
CCCGCTTCCACCTCGGCAGGGCCGGTAAAGCGCGCAAAGGCGCGGATCACGGTGATGCCGAAGGACTCGAACCGTTCCTGACTGTCGTGGGGCGCGATGGCCGCGATGACCCGCGCGACATGGTCCTTTGCGGCGGCAAAATCGACCCGGACCTCGCCGGTCGTGATGCCGAATTTCCCGGCCTCGCGTGCGGCCTGCGCGGCCTTGCCCGCCGCCAGCAGCGACTTTGACGGCACGCAGCCGCTGTTCAGGCAATCGCCGCCCATCTCGGCGCCTTCGATCAGCACCACCCGCGCGCCCATCTGCGCCGCCCCCGCCGCCAGCGATAGCCCGCCCGACCCCGCGCCGATGATGCAAAGATCCGTTTTCAGACTGTCCATTCAATCCTCTTTGCGTTGGAAGGCACGCAAGACAAGCGGCAGGGCCGAAAGGGCCGCCAACCCCAGCAACGGCAGCAGTACACCGGGCGTCAGGACAGACCCCAACTCTGGCTGCCCGCCTTTGGCAAACACATCCGACAATCCGGCCCCGACCGAGGTGAAGACCAGTCCGCCGGGGATTATGCCCAGATAGGTCGTGACCGCAAAGGGCCAAAGCGGGACGCCGGTAAAGGCAGGAAGAAGATTGCTGACAAAGAACGGTACGGCTGGCACCAGACGCATGGTCAGCAAGGCCGACCAGACATTGCGTTGCAGGCCGGTTTGCAGCCGTGCGGCAGCCCCGCCCGAAGCTGCGATGCGGGCCGAAACCTCGGCCCCCAGCCCCGCCCTTGCCGCAAGATAGACCAGAATGGCGCCGGTGCCGGCAGCAAGGACGTTGAAGACCACCCCCGGAAACAGGCCGAACAGAAAGCCCCCGGTCAGGGTGGCCACAGTCGCGCCGGGCAGGGACAGCGCAACGATGGCCACATAGGCCAGAAGGAACACCGCAACCGCTTGGGGATAATGGGCGTCGCGGAAGGCCAGCAGGGCATCGCGATTCCGGGCAAGGGCGTCAAGGTCGAGGAGATGGCGCAGAAAGATCAGGCCCAGCCCCGCCGCGACAAGGATCAGGACGAAAGGCAGGCGGCGCAGCAGGGTTTTGGTCACGCTATCCTCGACGGGCGGGGGAATACCGGATGGGCCCCCCTCGACCAAGATTGCGCAGGCCGGGGGGCAAAGACCAGCGGCATCACGCCGGGTTGATCCTTTGTGCGCCGCCGTTCCCCGTTTTAGGCCTCATGTTACAGTCCCCAACTCTGTTCCCGGGGGGAAAGAGCCGGAATGTTGCAGATTTCCCGGCCCCGGCGCGTTGACAGGGCGGCAAAGCCTGCTTAAAGCACGGTCTTCAAGTTACCGACCTCGAATCCTTTCGGGTTCGGCATTCGTCTGATGGAGACCGCCATGAAGCGCACCTTTCAACCGTCGAACCTGGTTCGCGCCCGCCGCCACGGCTTTCGCGCCCGCATGGCAACCAAGGGCGGCCGTCTTGTGCTGTCCGCGCGCCGCGCCAAGGGCCGCAAGAAGCTGTCGGCATAGGTCACTGTGATCGGTCCCCATGGGGCCGATGACCGGAGTAGCGACATGACACCGCCGGAGGAGACGGACCAGGGCAGCACTGCCAAGGGCTCCGTTGCGCCATCGGCGGTTTCGCTTTTTCCGCCCGCCGCGATGTCCACCCTGAAGAACCGCCCCGACTTTCTGCGCGCCGCCTCGGCCCGCAGGCAAGCGACGGGCGGTTTTCTGTTGCAGGCCCGCGCGCGCGACGACGGTGTTGCGCTGGTGCGGGTCGGGTTTACCGCATCCAAGAAGATCGGCAATTCGGTGCTGCGCAACCGCGCCAAGCGCCGCCTGCGCGAGGTGGTGCGCGCCGTGCTGCCCGCTCTGGCCAATCCCGGTTGGGATTATGTGCTGGTCGCCAAGCCGGGCGCGACGGTGGTGCGCGACTTTGCCCTGTTGCGGACGGATCTGGAGGGTGCGCTGCGCTCGGTCCACAAGGACCAGCCCGCGCGCCGCCCGACATGACGCCCGGCGCCTATCTGGTATCCCTTCCGGTGCGTGCCTACCGGCTTGTGCTGTCGCCCTGGGTCGGCAACGGCTGCCGCTATCAGCCGACCTGCTCGGTCTATGCGCTGGAGGCGCTGGAGCGTCACGGCGCGGTCAGGGGCGGGTCAATGATGATCCGCCGCGTCTGCCGCTGCCACCCCTGGGGCGGCCACGGCTATGACCCGGTGCCGGGGGCCGACCCCGAATTTGACCGCCAGCGCGACGAAGCCCGCTAACGCTGCCGCTCGAACGAGATCAGCGCCTCGCCGATCGGAATGCCCGCCTTGCTGACATAGGCCCGGTTGAGGACATGGGTTTCGTCCTGCAGCCACATCCAGTCATCGAAGGTCACCCGCAGGGTTTCGGTCGGCCCGCTGGCCGAGGGAACCGGCAGGTCGATGGTGTATTTCCAGTTGAACCGGTCGCCCTGTTCAACCCCGGTCGCGGTGCCGATCACCCCCGGCGCGGTGCCTTGCCAGGTGTCGGCGCCGGTCTTGACCAGCGTCCAGACCCGCTGTTCGGTAGACCCGTCTTCATAAACGAAATCCTCGACCAGCCGCAGGCGCTTGCCGTTCCAGTCGCCGTGAATGTCCACGCTGAACTGGCGCCGCACCGTGCCGAAGATGTCCTGAAACTGACCCTGCGCCGTGACCCGGCCGTCAAAGTACTCTTCCAGGTTCAACCTGCGATCGGTCAGCGACGGATCGTCGAACGACGGCTTTCCGGCACAGGCAGACACAAGCAGGGCGGCAACCACAAGCAAATGTTTCATCGGCGATCCTCTGGTTTTGCAAGTGTACGTTCAAAGGCGCGTTCTGGATGATCCCTTTGCGCGGCGGCCCCCGATCTGGCATAGACCACGCAAACAGCGCCCGAGGTTGCCGATGCTGGACGACGACATTCCCGAAGACATCCACCCGCTGTTTCACGGCGCGCCCACGACGCCCGAATTTCGCAAACTGC
>JANMJC010000514.1:0-5702 GCA_031371185.1 Paracoccaceae bacterium
CCACGACATAGACGATCTCGGGCATGTCGCGGTTCATCTGCTTGCCGTCGCCGGTCCAGCAGATCGTCATCCAGGCGTCGCCCGACCGCATCGACGGCTGGTAGTCCGAGCTGATGGCAAAAAGATGCGGCTTGCTGGCCAGAAGCAGCTCTTCGGCCTTGGCAAGTTCGCCGGGGTCGACCGAGTTGAAGGAATAGCCAAAGGACTTCAGCGCGGCGCCGATGGTGGTCAACTGATAGTCATGCACCATGGTCCGGCCGCTGAAGGTGGTCTGGGTAAGGTCGAAGAACTCTTTCCAGGTCGCGGGCGTGGTGCCGCCGGTGTGGTTCGTGTTCACCGCAAAGCCGGTGGTGCCCCAGTTCTTCGACACGGCATAAACCTTGCCGTCCACCGTCCCCGGCCCGGCAAAGCGCTCATCGAAGCTGGCGCTGTCGTAGTTCGGCAAAAGCGACAGGTCCAGGGGTTCGATCAGGTCCTGCTCGACGTAGGTGGTGATCGTGTAGTTCGTCGGCACGAACACATCCCAGCCAGAGCCGCCGGCCTGCAGCTTGGCCAGCATCTCTTCGTTCGAGCCGAAGACATTGACCTGGACCGCCGCCCCGGTCTCGGCAGCAAAGGCGTCGAAGTTGGTCACGTCGTGATAGTTGGGCCAGGTCGCCAGCGCGACCCGGTCCCCGATTCCTTCGGCGAAGGCCGGGCGTGGAACAAGGCCTGGCATCGCGGCCCCCAGCACGGCCGAGGCAGCACCGAGGCCGGTCACGCCCAGGAAATGCCGGCGGCTCACCGAGCCTTTCTGATAGCGGCGCAGTTCCTCCATGAACGTCTGCCGCGAGATGTGGTCGATCTTGTCGGTCATTCTTGAAGTCTCCCAGTTGTTTGTTTCTTTTCAGTCTTCGGTCAGGATCAGGGCGGCCTCTGGCGCCCAGGACACAAAGCCCGTGTCGCCGGGGGCAAAGCTGCCCTCGCTTGCTTCGGCCTGCCGTGCCACCAGAAGCAGAAGGTCACCCAGGGCGGCATGGCGGACGAGGTATTCGGTATGCTCTCCCAGAAAGATGCGGTTGATGACGGTCACCGGCTCGGTCCCGTCCCGGGCGTGGTGGGCAAGCCCGATCTGTTCGGGCCGGATGCTGAGCGCGACCTGCGCGCCGGGGCTGGCCTTGGTCGCGATGCGCCCGGAAAAGCACTGCCCGCTTGCCGTGCGAACCTGCGCCAGCGGCCCGGACACCGAAACGAGCGTGCCATCAAGAAAGTTCGATTTCCCGACGAAATCCGCGACATAGCGGTTGACCGGCTGGTCATAAAGCGCGTGCGGCGAGCCAGACTGCACGATGCGCCCCGCCCGCATGATGGAGATGCGGTCCGACATGGACAGCGCTTCTTCCTGATCGTGGGTCACAAGGACGAAGGTGATGCCCAGGTGCCGCTGCAGGGTCTGCAATTCGATCTGCATCTCGCGGCGAAGCTTGCGGTCAAGTGCTGCCAGCGGTTCGTCCAGCAGCAGAATCTTCGGTTCGTTGATGATGGCACGCGCGAGGGCGACGCGCTGTTGCTGGCCGCCCGACATTTCCCAGATGCGGCGCGGGCCAAAGCCCGGCAGGCGCACCATGTCAAGCGCGCGGTCCACCTTGCGCGCCACCTCGGCCCGCGAGGGCCGGGGACGGCGCTGCATCAGGCCGTAACTGATATTGTCGGCCACGGTCAGATGCGGAAAGAGCGCATAGTGCTGGAACACCATGTTGACCGGGCGCTGATAGGCGGGCACGTCGGTGACACGCTTGCCGTCAAGGAAGACATCGCCGGAACTGGGCGTCTCGAACCCGGCCAGCATCCGCAGCGCGGTTGTCTTGCCGCAACCTGACGGGCCCAGGAAGGACAGGAATTCGCCTTGTCCGATGCCGAAATCAAGCGCGTCGGCGGCCAGCACGTCGCCGTAGCGTTTGGTTGCGGCGCGAAACTCGGCGACATGCGGCCGCTCAGCCGTTTCGGCACTGGCGGATGAGCTTTGCATCAGGGCGGGTCTATCCTATGAAACGTGATAAATCGTAGAAGAAACCCGATCCGCAGTATATATGATAAATAGGGTATTTCAGGTCGGGGCAGGGTCTTGATGCGGTCAACCGAGTGGGCGCCCCAAGCCGGGGCGGTGATCAACGCGCTTGATACCTCCGGTTTGCCGGAGGCCTTGGCTGCGTTTCTGCGCCAGACTGTGCCCTACAGCCATACGGTGGTGTTCGGCTACAAAGGGACGACCCAACCTGTCGACCTTTACGACGATTTTCCCCAGGCCAAGCGCAAGATCTTTGTGACCGACTATCAGGCCGGGCCCTATCTTCTGGATCCATTCTATCTGGCTGCTGTCCGACCCTTTGTTCCCGGGCTGTACCGGCTTCGCGACATGGCACCTGATCGGTTCTATCAGGGCGAATACTACCGCAACTACTATGCCCGTACCGGTCTGGCGGAAGAAATCGCGTATTTCGCCGATCTGCCCGGGCAGTCGACGCTGGTTCTGTCCCTGATGCACTGCGAAAGGCCCTTTTCCCAAAAAGAGTTCCAGGCGTTGGCGGCGGTGTTTCCTTTCGTGGATTCGGTCGTGCGTCGGCATTGGGCGACCCTAGGCCCGCAGATCACGTTGGACGCCGAGGGCTCGGGGGTGACACGCCCAAGACGCGACCTCTCGGACGATCTTGGAAGCTTCGGGGCTGGCATACTGACGCCCCGCGAACAAGAGATAGCGGCCTTCACCCTCAAGGGGCATTCCGCAGAGTCTGCCGGTCAGATCCTTGGCATTTCCCCCGGCACAGTGCGAATTCATCGCCGCAACATCTACGCGAAGCTTCAGATCAATTCGCAAGGCGGGCTATTCTCGCGCTTTCTGATGACCCTCCGAGACGAGACCTGAAAGGCATCCAAGAAAAGCGGCCCATTGCGGCGCTGGCGCCGGGACTGGCGGGGTCAGTGGGGCTGCCGGCTTCCGACCCGCCGGACCAGACCGGACAGGATCGCAGGCTTGCCCCGGTCGCGCCGCTGGTTGGCGCGCCGGAACCCGAAGGGGCCGCCCACGCGCAAGGATGCGGAGGTCTCCGCTCGATCAGCCGCCGCTGCTCTTCCATCCGCGCCCGCCTTCAAAATCACTCTTCGCGCTTCGTGAAAGACCTTGCCAGCACTGCCGCGTTCCGGGAAGTCTTGCGAAGGCACACAGAAGAAGGGCAGAGCGATGGCGATCAGGATTACCGGCGTGCGGGCGATCGACATCCGCTTTCCGACCTCGCGCAATCTGGACGGGTCGGATGCGATGAACACGGCCCCGGATTATTCGGCGGCCTATGTGATTTTGGAAACCGACGGGCCGCATCAGGGCCACGGACTGACCTTTACCACGGGGCGCGGGAACGAACTGTGCGTGGCGGCGATTGCTGCCCTGGCCCCGATGGTTCAGGGCCGCGAGGTGGACGGGATATTTGCCGATCTGGGCGGGTTCTGGAAGCGGCTGACCGGCGACAGCCAGTTGCGGTGGGTCGGCCCCGAAAAGGGCGTGATCCATCTTGCGACGGCGGCCTTGGTGAATGCGGTCTGGGATCTTTACGCCAAGACCCTGGGGCAGCCGCTGTGGCAGGTTCTGTGCGACATGACCCCGGGTGACACGGTGGCGCTGGTCGACTGGACCTATCTGGCCGACGCGCTGGACCCGGGCGAGGCTCGCGAACGGCTTCAGGAGAAGCAGGCCGGGCGGGCGGGCCGTTTGGCCGACCTGCAGGCGCGCGGCTATCCCGCCTATACCACCTCGGCGGGATGGCTGGGCTACAGCGACGACAAGATGCGCGCGCTGTGCCGGGCGGCGATTGCCGAAGGCTGGGGCCATTTCAAGATGAAAGTCGGCGGCAATCTGGCCGATGACATGCGGCGGGCGGCGATCCTGCGGCAGGAAATCGGCCCGGACCGCCATTTGATGATGGACGCCAATCAGGTCTGGGGGGTGGATCAGGCGATTGCCAACATGAAGGTGCTGGCCGCCCATGACCCCTGGTGGATCGAAGAGCCGACCAGCCCGGATGACATTCTGGGCCATGCGCGGATTGCACGGGACATCGCGCCGATCAAGGTGGCGACGGGTGAACATTGCCACAATGCCGTGATGTTCAAGCAATTCCTGCAGGCGCGCGGGCTGTCGTTCCTGCAACTCGATTCCGCGCGGCTGGCCGGCCCGAACGAGATCATCGGCGTGATGCTGATGGCCGAAAAGTTCGGCGTGCCGGTTTGCCCCCACGCCGGCGGGGTGGGACTGTGCGAATATGTGCAGCACCTGTCGATCTTTGACTATGTCGCGGTGTCCGCGTCGCTGGACAACCGCGTGCTGGAATATGTCGATCACCTGCACGAACATTTTCTGGATCCGGTGGTGATGCGGGGCGGGCGTTACATGCCACCCCGGGCGCCGGGCTATTCGATCGAGATGCGGCCGGAAAGTCTGGCGGCGCATGTGTTTCCAACCGGAAGCGCCTGGGCGGGATAGGGGGCGATGGTGACGCTTTGGGATGACGGCGTGTTGGCGGTCCTGCCCCGGCTTTCCCGCCCGATCCGGTTTCAATTGAACGGGGCCGCACAAGCAGAAAGTTCCGCTACGACGCCAGCGTTCGCACCATGGTGGCAAGTTCGGCCCGGCTGTCGATGTGCAGTTTCTGATAGATCGACTGGGTCTGGTTGCGCACGGTGGCGGGGGCAAGGCCCAGCAGGCGGGCCACCTCCTTGTGGCTTTTGCCGTCTGACAGGGCGCGGGCCACCTCACGCTCGCGGGCGGTCAAAAGATCCAGCCCGTTCAGGCGGCGCAGGGTCAGGCGGCGCAGACCCATGCCCTGAAAGCGCGGCGGATTGTCGACCAGCACCACAAGATCACGGTCGGGCAGGATGTGCTGGCCCGGCAGGTTGATCAGGCGGCGCAACTGTTCGGGCAGATGATCGCCGGTCCAGGACGGCCAGACCGGCCCCAACTGTTCGCGCAGCGCGGTCAGGCCCAGAATGCCGATGCCGTTTTCATTGACCAGAATCGTCACAGACCCTGCGGCGTTGGGCCGGCCCGGCTCGGTCGTGGTCAGCTTCATCGCACCGGACAGATGATCGACGGCGCATTGCAGATAGTCACGCTCTTCATCCGACCAGTTGCGCGCAGAATGCCCGACCCGGTAGCTGGACAGATAGAACGAGGTCGTCCGCCCCGGCCGGCCATGCATGGCGGTGACGATCTTTGACAGGCCGAAGGTGTCGGACAGATCGACCATGCCATCGGTTTGCCGCCCCTGCTTGCGGTCATAAAGTGCTGTCCGCCCGGGACTCTCGATCATGGTGGCGGCCAGAAGATCCTGATCGGCCATGGTCAGCCAGTGGTCGTAAAAGCCGTCGGGCAAATTGACCGAGGCATTCGCATAGATATGCACGCCTTCGGTCGAAAGCTGCGCCCAGCCGTACCATGCCGCGTCAAACCCCAGGGTTTCCGAAAGGTCCTGCACCGCCCACCGCGCCAGACCTTCGGCATCATCGGTGCGCAGGTGGTCGTTCATCCGGGCGATAAAGCGCGAAAAGCTGGTGATCCCAAGCGTCATTGCATCACCGCCAGAGTGTTTCGTCCCCGGTAAACTGGCTGCCGGGAAGCGGGCCATCGGTCAATCCGCTCTGCGCGATGTCACCTCAACCAGCATGCGATCCAC
>JANMJC010000151.1:0-4197 GCA_031371185.1 Paracoccaceae bacterium
CTCCCGGCGCGATCGTCAGGAACGGCTGCGGGCGGCAATTGAATACACCGCTCTCCCCCCCGGCGCGCGGACGTCAGGAACGGTTGCGGTCGGCAATTGAATACACAGCTCCCCCCCCGGCGCGCGGTCGTCGGCCTGCGCGAAGAGCGGTCAGGGTCCTGCGATGAGCTTGCCCCTCAGTTCACCCTGCGCGGCGGCATGAAGGGCAGGGGTGCTATGGGCACGCCGTCGTCCAGCAGGGCCCGGGCCTCGTCGATCCGGGCCTCGCCGTAGATCGGGCGTTCGGGGGTGTCGCCGTCATGCATGGCGCGGGCTTCGGTGACGAAATTCATCCCGACATATTCCGAGTTCTCTTCGACCTGTCGGCGCATCTGGGCCAGCGCCGCCTCGACCTCGGACGCCGGGCGGCTCAACGCGCCTGCGGCATCGGGGGTGTGGGTTCCCTTGCGCGCCGGCCGCACCGCGGGTGCCATCAGCGCCTTTTCGACCCGGCCCGACCCGCAGACCGGACAGCCGACGCGGCCTTGGGCCTGCAGGGCGGCAAATGCCTCGGCGCTGGCAAACCAGCTTTCAAAGTCGTGGTCCTCGGCGCATTTCAGGGTGTAGCGGATCATGGGGTCAGCGGTCTTTTCAGGAAATCCCGATCATGACGGCGAAGTCAGGCGGGGGCAAGGGCGCCGATCGCGCCCTCTGCCCCGTCCAGAAGGCCGGGCAGGGCGGCCAGCAGGCTGCGCAACTCGGGCTCATTCACCTTGCGCGCCGCTTTCAGCGCGTCAAACCATTTGCGACGACGCTGCTTGCGTTCGGGGAAACGGTCAGACAGGGCGCGGACGCGCAGGGCAAAGACCTGCACCTGACACGGCACGACGGGCGGCACCGGCAGCACCTTGTCATAGCGAAACAGCCCCAGCCCGGCCTCGTCGACCTCGCCCTTGACGCCGGCTTCTTCCCAGGCCTCGCGCGCGGCGGATTGAGCGGGCGTCAACCCCGCCATCGCCCAGCCCTTGGGGATCACCCAACGTCCGGTTTCGCGGCTGGTGATCAACAGGACCTCGACCCGCCCCCGGTGCATGCGCCAGCACAAGGCACCGCTTTGCACCCGGCAGTTCTGTGCGGGCAAAGGTTGGACTGTCACTGGCAACATCATGCTCGACCTTGAACCTGGGCCGTTTTCGCACGGCCTCCTTGATCAAAGCTATGACACGGCTTTTAAGACTTTAACACCGCTCGCGCAAAAATGACCTGACTTGGCGGCGAAAAGTGGCGGTTTTGCAGGGATTTGTCCGGTTCCGGCGAAAATGCGCCCGCGAAAACCGGGCAATCGGTGCTTTCCGTGCCGCGCCACGCGCCGTCCAAGCGCTACCGGCCCGCCCGAGGACCAAGCGGCAGCGCCTGCAGCACCCGGGCGATGACATCATCCGCGCCCTGCGCGAAAGGGGCCAGACAGCCGGTCGCGGCCGTTGCAAGCCGGGATTGCCGGGCCGGATCCATCTCTTGCAAGGCAAGGGCCAGGTCCTGAAGGCCGCTCAGGGCCCGCGCCCCGCCGCCTTGATCCAGCGCCTCGAACGGGGCGGCAAAGTTGGCGGTAAAGGGGCCGTGCAGGATCGCGCAGCCGAATTGCGCCGGCTCGAACGGGGTGTGGCCGCCGCGCGCCACAAAGGTGCCCCCGATCACGCAGGTGCCCGCCATCTGATACCACAGCGCCATGTCCCCCAGGGTGTCGGCCAGAAGAACCACCGTCTGCGGTCCCGGGATCTGGCCCTTGGACCAGCGCGCAAACGGCAGGCCGGCCTGTTCGATCAGCCGGGCAATCTCGTCGCCACGCGCGGGGTGGCGCGGGGCAAGGATCAGAAACTGCAGGCCGCCTGATGCCTGCGCGGTGTCGCGCGCGGTGGCAAAGGCCGCGAGAATCGGCCCCTCTTCGCCCTCGTGGGTCGAGGCCGCCAGAAGGCAGGCCGCCCGTGCGACCGGGGCCGCGAAGGGGGCGGTGCGCCCGGGGGTTCGGGTCAGCGATTTCAGCGCCAGCGTTTGCCCCAGGGCCCCCGCCGGCAACCCCAGGTCGACAAGGCGCCGCGCCGAGGCCTCGTCCTGGGCGGACAGCCAGTCGATCCGGCGCAGGGTCGCCCCGATCAGCCCCGGCCACAGCCGCCAGCGCCGCGCCGAGCGCGCCGAGATGCGCGCCCCCACCACCAGCACCGGCACGCCGCGCCGATGGGCGGCCGCGATGCGCGCGGGCCACAATTCGTTTTCCACGATCACCAGGGCCTGCGGACAGATGCGGTCCAGAAGCCGCCCCGCCGCCCCCGCCGTATCAACCGGAGCCAGCGCGGCGCGGACCCCGGGCAGGCGCCAGCCGGTCACCATGTCGCGCCCGGTCGTGCTGTTGGTGGTGACCAGAACCTGCAAGTCGGGCCGCGCCGCCCGCAGCGCCTCGATCACCCAACGGGCCGAGGTCACTTCCCCCAGGGACGCGCCGTGCAGCCATAGCTGAGCCGTCTTTTCGGGCCGGGGCAGCCGCCCGAGACGTTGCGACAGCGCGGCCGCGCCCCCCCGCACGGCGGCGTGGACCAGAAACGCCGGCAGGGCCAGCGCCATCAGGATCTGGTACAGGATCATGCAACCGCCTTACGGATCATCGGGCCGTCAGGCAAGTGTCGGCGGGCGGGCAGCGGGCCAGTTGGTGGCCGCGTGCCAGGCCTGCCCCATCGCCAGCACCGCCGCATCCGCGCCCACGCGACCCGCGATCTGCATCCCCATCGGCAGTCCGCTGTCACCGAACCCGACCGGAACCGACAGGGCCGGCAGTCCGATCAGGCTGACCGGAATGACCACCTCCATCCAGCGGTGATAGGTGTCCATCGCCTTACCGCTGATGGACTGCGGCCAGCGCCATTCGACCGGAAACGGCCAGACCTGCGCGGTGGGCAGGGTGACGGCGTCAAAGCGGTCAAAGAGCCGCGCCATATGGGCGTAGTAGTCCGACCGGATCACGCTCGCCTCGTAGACAGTCTGCGCGCTCAGGGCGCGGCCCTGCTCGATTTCCCACAGGGTTTCGGGTTTCAACTGTACGCGGCGGGCGGGGTCATCGTAAATTTCCTTGAAACCACCCGCGTTCAGCAAGGCGCGCAAGGTTGTCCAGGACTGCCACAGCTTTTCGGCCGGGTAGGGCGGCGCGATGGGCTCCACGATGGCGCCCATCTCTTCCATCTGGCGCAAGGCCGCCTCGCACAGCGCCAGGATCCCCGGCTCGGTCGCATAGGCGCCGCCCCAATCGGCCAGCCAGCCGATGCGCTTGCCCTTCAGGCTGGCCCCGTCCAGAGCGGCGACAAAGTCCTGCACCGGGCGACCAAAGGGTGCTTGCGGGTTTTCGCCGGCCTGCACGGCCAACAATCGGGCCAGGTCTTCGATGCAGCGCGCCATCGGCCCTTCGGTGGCAAGTGTGGCCAGGTGGGTGTCGCCCTGCGCATCGGCGGGCACCAGCCCCCAGGTCGGACGGAACCCGTAGGCGTTGCAAAACGCCGCCGGATTGCGCAACGACCCCATCATGTCCGACCCGTCGGCCAGCGCCACCATGCGCGCCGCCAGCGCCGCCGCCGCCCCGCCCGAGGACCCGCCCGCCGTAAGGCCCAAGGCATAGGGGTTGCGGGTGACGCCATGCACCGGGTTGAACGAATGGCTGCCATGGCCCCACTCCGGGGTGTTGGTCTTGCCAATGAAAATCGCCCCCGCAGCGCGCATCCGCGCGGCCAGAAGATCATCTTCCTCCGGCACGAAATCGGCGAACAAGGGCGAGCCCCAGGTCGTGCGCAGCCCCTTGGTCGCGCACAGATCCTTGACGGCCATCGGGATCCCGTGCAGCCAGCCTGCGGGTGCCGCATCATCGGCAGCCCGCGCCTCCGCCATCAGCACATCAGGGTCACGCAGCGAAACGATCGCGTTCACCGCGCCATTGACCGCCGCGATCCGGTCCAGATGGTCCGCCATCACCTCGGACGGTGCCACCTTTCGCGCGGCAATCATGCGCGCCAGATCAGAGGCCGATTGATCTGAAAGCCGCGCCATCTTTCGCCTTTCATCTGTCCAGAAATATCCCGGGGGGTCGCTCCGCGTTTTCCTTGAAAACACGGAGCAAGGGGGGCTGGCCCCCCTGCGCGGTCGCCCAAGGCGCAAGCCGTGGGCGAAATACGCGCGTTTCTT
>JANMJC010000525.1:0-4441 GCA_031371185.1 Paracoccaceae bacterium
GGTGACCGCGGGGTCAGACGTTGCCGACATCGTGACCCCGGTGATCACCAGCGTGTCAACGTCGCGGGTCTCGCTCTCGGCCGTGATCACCGTGCCGCTTTGCGCGGAATAGGCCGTCCAGTTTTCCCAAACCTGTTCGGGGGTGACATCAGCAAAAGCGGCAACCCCCGACACAAAAAATGCAATGGCCGTCGATCCGGCAAGTGTGCTCTTTTTCATAATTCTCGTCCTCGACGTCAGTGGAATAAGGTTGCAACATCGGACTCCTGCCGCGCGGGGTCAAGAGGCGTTCGGCAGGGGGACAAAACCGGCGGGAAGAACGGGGGGATGACTGTGATCAAGGTCTCGGACGAGGGCGGCCTGCGGGTCGTGACGCTGAACCGCCCCGACAAGGCAAACGCCCTGACGCGCGACATGCTGGCGGCCTTGCTTGCAGCGGCCGAAGGGGCCAGCGCTTCACGGGCCGCGGCGCTGATCCTGACCGGGGCGGGCCGCGTGTTTTCCGCCGGGGCCGATCTGGACGCCGCCCGCGCCGGATTGGCCACCGATCCGCTTTGGGAACGGCTGTCGGCGGCGATTGCGGCCTTTCCCGGTCTGTCCATCGCCGCGCTGAACGGCACTCTGGCCGGCGGAGCCATGGGCATGGCGCTGGCCTGCGACCTGCGCATCGCCGTTCCGGGCGCAAATTTCTTTTACCCTGTCATGCGGCTGGGCTATCTGCCGCAGCCTTCCGACCCCGGCCGCCTTTGTGCGCTTGTCGGCCCGGCGCGCGCCAGGATGATCCTGCTCGCCGGGGCCCGCATCGCGGCGCCCGAGGCCCTGGCCTGGGGGCTGATCGACCGTATCACAGCCCCTGAAGAGCTGCTGCCGGCGGCACGCGCACTTGCGGCCGATGTTCTGGCCGCGCCCGCAGCCCTTGCGGCGCAGATCAAACGCCTGATCTGACCTGGGCCCGACCCCACCCCTTCACTTTGATCCAAATATTCCCGGGGGAGCGGGCAGGGCCCGCCGGGGGGCAGCGCCCCCGTCTTCAAGAGGAGAAGCGGCACGCGCACGACGATCATTCGCCGTAGGGCACCCAGATGGTTTTCACGTCGGTCGCGTGGCGCAGAAACTCGCGACCCTCGCCCTCGACCCCATACCAGTCGCGCGCGCGGCCAAGGTTGACCCAGGTGCGTTTCAGATTGCCCGCACTTTCGCGCTCGATCATCGCCGACAGCGGATGCGCCGAGAAACTCCACATCGCATCCACGTCCAGATGCCCGGCCAGCGTCCTGCCCAGTTCGGCAGGGGCGCCGGTGACGATATTCACCACGCCCCCCGGCAGATCCGAGGTTTCCAGAACCTGATACAGATCGGTGGCCGACAGGGGCGCGGTTTCCGACGGCACCAGAACGCAGGTGTTTCCCATGGCAATGGCGGGGGCCAGAACCGAGATCAGGCCCAGAAGCGGCGCCTCCTCGGGGCACAGCGCGCCGATCACGCCGCGCGCCTCGTTCATGGCGATCGCCACGCCGCGCATCGGCACCGATTTCACCGCGCCGTCGAACTTGTCGGCCCATGCGGCATAGCTGAACAGGCGCGCGATCGTGGCCTCGACCTCGTCCGCGCCCGGCTTGCCGGTCTGCTCTGCAAGGCGGGCGGCGAATTCGGGCGCGCGGGCCGACAGGTTTTCGGCGATGTAGAACAGGATCTGGGCGCGGGCCTGGGCCGAGGTCTTTGCCCATGCCCTTGCCCCCTGCGCCGCTTCGACCGCGTTGCGGATGTCCTTGCGGTTGCCGATGCCGACATGGCCCAGCAACTTGCCGCGCGGTGACACGATGGCCCGGGAATAACCGCCGTCGGGCCGGGCCTGCTTGCCGCCGATGAACATCTTGGCGGTGCGGTCCAGCCCCCCGACCGTCACAACCGCCGGGTCGGGGGCGGTTTTCGGCGCGGGCAGGGCCCGCGTTGCCCGGCGGGGTTTCAGATAGGCCAACAGGCCCTCCCAACCGCCCTCGCGTCCAAAGCCGCTTTCGCGCACCCCGCCAAATCCCGCCGCGGCGTCAAGCAGGTTGGTGGCGTTGACCCAGACCACCCCCGCGCGCAGTTTCGGCGCGATATCCAGCGCCAGATTGACGTTTTCGGTCCAGACCGTGGCCGCCAGCCCATAGCGGGTGTTGTTGGCCAGAGCCACCGCTTCTTCGGGGGTGCGGAAGGTCATCGACACCAGCACCGGGCCAAAGATTTCCTCTTGCATCAGATGCGATGCCGCCGACAGGCCGGTGATCAGCGTGGGGCGGTAAAAACAGCCCGCAGGCAGTTCGCAGGCGGCCTGATAGATCTGTCCGTCGCGGCAGCCATCCACCATGGCGGTGATCGCGGCCAGTTGCGTGGGGTCCACGATCGCCCCCACGTCGATGCACTTGTCCAGCGGATCACCTAGGCGCAAGCCGTCCATCCGGCGTTTCAGCCGGGTGTGGAAGTCTGATGCAACCCCCTCTTGCACCAGCAGGCGCGACCCGGCGCAGCAGACCTGCCCGCCGTTGAACCAGATCGCATCGACCAGCCCCTCGATGGCCGAGTCCAGATCGGCGTCGTCGAAGACGATATAGGGCGACTTGCCGCCCAGCTCCAGCGTCAGCGCCTTGCCGGAACCCGCCGTCGCCTCCCGGATCTTGCGGCCGACCGAGGTGGACCCGGTGAAGGCGATCTTGTTCACATCCGGATGCGCCACCAGCGCGGCACCTGTCTCACCATCGCCGGTGACGATGTTCAGCACCCCCTTGGGCAGCCCGGCCTCGCGGCTGATCTCGGCAAACAGCAGCGCGGTCAACGGAGTGTATTCGGCGGGCTTCAGCACCACGGTGTTGCCCGCCGCCAGCGCCGGGGCCACCTTCCACGCCAGCATCAACAGCGGAAAATTCCACGGGATCACCGCGCCGCAAACCCCAAGCGGGGCCATGTCGGGCAGTTCGGACCCCAGCAATTGCGCCAGCCCGGCGTGGTAATAGAAGTGCCGCGCGACCAGCGGAATGTCGATGTCGCGGCTCTCGCGGATCGGCTTGCCGTTGTCCATGGATTCCAGCACGGCAAACAGGCGGGACTGCTTTTGCACAAGACGCGCAAGGGCATACAGGTATTTGGCGCGTTGGTGGCCCGACAGGCGCGCCCATTTCGGCTGGGCGCGGCGGGCGGCGGCCACGGCGGCGTCAAGGTCGGCGGCTGTGCCTTGGGTCACCCCGGCCAGCACCGCCCCGGTCGCCGGATTGCGGGTTTCAAAGGTGTCGCCGGGCTTGGTGAAGGTCCCGTCGATCCAATGACCGAACTGGCCTTGATGGCGGGAAATCCAGGCGAGCGCCTCGGCATTGCTTTCGGGGGCGGGGCCGTAAGCCATGCTGTCAAAGATGTCGCGGACGGTGGGTTTTGTCATGGTCTTGTCCTTGAAGGCAAGTTGGCCCTTGGCGGGCCGGAAAACTGGATATCTGGACCACATTTAAGGCAAATGCGTCGTTCCCCGGGGCTGAGGCGTTGCGGGAAGGGTGCGCGCCCCCCCTGTGCACGACTGGCCCCCATCCCCTAGCCCATCGCATGACGGTTGGCGGCGGAATACTGGCCGGTCAGGTAATGTTCCAACTGCCGCTCGATATCGCCCAACAGCGACGAGGCGCCAAAACGGAACAGGTCGGGTTGCAGCCAGGGGTGGCCCAACTCGTCCTTCATCAACGACAGGTAGGTCAGCGCATCCTTGGCCTTCGAAATGCCCCCTGCGGGCTTGTAGCCCACCTTGAACCCGGTGCGCGCCTCGTAGGCGCGGATGCAACGGATCATCGTCAGGGTGACGGGCAGGGTGGCGTTGACGCCTTCCTTGCCGGTCGATGTCTTGATGAAATCGGCCCCCGCCATCATGCAGATCAGCGAGGCGCGGGCGACGTTGCGCAGGGTGCCAAGTTCGCCCGTTGCCAGGATCGCCTTGACATGAGCCTCCCCACAGGCTGCCCGCATGTCGCGCATCTCGTCGTACAAGGCCTGCCAATTGCCGGTCAGCACATGGCGGCGCGAGATGACGATGTCGATCTCGCGCGCCCCGGCCCGCACCGATTCGCCAATCTCCGCGATGCGAAGGTGATAGGGCGACAGGCCCGCCGGAAAGCCGGTGGACACGGCGGCCACCGGAATCCCCGACCCTTCCAGCGCGCGCACGGCGGTTTCCACCATGTCGTGATAGACGCAGACGGCTCCGGTGGTGAGGTTGGGCAGGCCGAGTTTGTCTAGCATGCTTTGGGCGACGGGCTGGCGGGCTTTGGCGCACAGGCGTTGGACGCGGCCTGAGGTGTCGTCACCGCTGAGGGTGGTCAGGTCGATGAGTGAGATGGCTTTCAAAAGCCAAGCGGCCTGGAATTCCTTTTTCACCGACCGCCTGCCGCCCAATGTGGCCGCGCGGCGTTCGATGGCGGAGGTG
>JANMJC010000216.1:0-6210 GCA_031371185.1 Paracoccaceae bacterium
CAGAAACAACTCGTCCGTGGCCTGACCTTTGGCGCGGTAAAGTGAGGTAACATGGGCAAGATCGTACTCAATTCCGTTCGCAAGTCGTTTGGTGAGACTCACGTCATTCCGGGCGTCAACCTGACCATCGACAACGGTGAATTCGTCGTCTTCGTCGGCCCGTCCGGCTGCGGCAAGTCCACCCTTCTGCGCCTGATCGCGGGGCTGGAGGATACGACTTCGGGCACCATCTCGATTGACGGGATTGACGCCACGATGCTGCCGCCCGCGAAGCGCGGGCTGGCGATGGTGTTCCAGTCCTATGCCTTGTACCCCCATATGTCGGTGCGCAAGAACATCATGTTCCCGCTGAAAATGGCTGGAATGGAGATGGGCGAGGCCACGCGCCGCGCCGATGCCGCCGCCAAGGTTCTGAACCTGACCAATTACATGGAGCGCAAGCCCGGCCAGTTGTCGGGCGGCCAGCGCCAGCGCGTCGCCATCGGCCGCGCCATCGTGCGTGAACCTGCGGCCTTCCTGTTCGACGAACCCCTGTCCAACCTTGACGCCGCGCTGCGTGTGAACATGCGGCAAGAGATCACCGAACTGCACCAGTCGCTGAAAACCACGATGATCTATGTGACCCATGATCAGGTTGAAGCCATGACCATGGCCGACAAGATCGTGGTCTTGAACGCGGGCAACATCGAACAGGTGGGCAGCCCGCTGACCTTGTACAATGCGCCGCGCAACACCTTTGTCGCGGGCTTCATCGGCAGCCCCAAGATGAACCTGATCGAAGGGCCCGAGGCCGCCAAGCACGGGGCGGCCACCATCGGCGTGCGCCCCGAACATCTGGAGGTGGTCAGCGAAGGCGGCTGGGCCGGCACGGTCGGCCTGTCCGAACATCTCGGCTCGGACACCTTCCTGAAAGTTGCAACCGACGAGGTCGGGACGATCAACGTGCGGGCGGGCGGCGAGGTGATGCTGCGCCACGGCGACCGCGTCCGTCTGGCCCCGCAGGCCGGCAAGATCCACCGCTTTGGCGCAGACGGGCTGGCGATTGCATGAGATTGCAAGGGAAGACCGCGCTGATCACCGGGGCCGCGCGCGGCATCGGGCTGGAGTTTGCCCGCGCCTATCTGGCCGAAGGTGCGACCGTTGCCCTTGCCGACATCAACCTTGCGGCGGCTCAGACTGCCGCCGCGGTGCTCGGCTCGCGCGCCCATGCCATCCAGATGGATGTGACCGCCCAGACCTCGATCGACGCGGGCTTTGCGCAGGCTGTTGAAAAGATGGGACATCTTGACATTCTGATCAACAATGCCGCCCTGTTTTCCGCCGCCCCCATCGCCGAGATCACCCGGGCCGACCATGACAAGCTGTTCGCGGTCAATGTTGCCGGCACGCTGTTCTGCACCCAGGCCGCCGCGCGCCACATGATTGCGCGCGGGCAGGGGGGCAAGATCATCAACATGGCCTCGCAGGCGGGTCGGCGGGGCGAAGCCCTTGTGGCGGTCTACTGCGCCACCAAGGCCGCCGTCATATCGCTGACGCAATCGGCCGGGCTGGACCTGATCCGCCACGGCATCAACGTCAATGCCATCGCCCCCGGCGTGGTGGACGGCGAACATTGGGACGGGGTCGACGCCTTTTTCGCCAAGTATGAAAACAAGGCGCCGGGCCAGAAAAAGCGCGAGGTCGGCGCCATGGTGCCCTTTGGCCGCATGGGAACCGCGGCCGACCTGACCGGCATGGCGATCTTCCTTGCCACAAGGGAAGCCGAATACATCGTCGCGCAGTGCTTCGGCGTGGACGGCGGAAACTGGATGACATGACATGACCCCTTGTGCCCAAATGCCCGCCTATGACCGCAGCAGGCTGACGCCCGGCATCGTCCATATCGGCCTTGGCAACTTTCACCGCGCCCATATGGCGGTCTATCTGGACGATCTTTTCGCGCAGGGGCGGGGGATGGATTGGGCCATCATCGGTGCGGGGGTGCGCGCGCCCGATGCGGCCATGCGCGCGGCCCTTCTGGCGCAGGATTGCCTGTCCACCGTGATCACCCTGGACCCCAGGGGCAAGTCCGCCCGCCGCATCGGCGCGATGATCGACTTTCTGCCGGTGTCGCCCGACAATGCTCCCCTGATCGCCGCCATGACCGCGCCCGCCATCCGCATCGTGTCGCTGACCGTCACCGAGGGCGGTTATTTCATCAACCCCGCCACCGGCGCCTTTGACCCCACAGCGCCCGAAATCGCCGCCGACGCCGAAGCCCCGGCCACCCCCGTCACCGCCTTTGGCGCCATCATCGCCGCCCTGCGCGCGCGCCGCGACGCGGGGACCGCCCCCTTTACCGTGATGTCCTGCGACAACCTGCCCGGCAACGGCCATGTCACCCGCGCCGCCGTCGTGGGCCTTGCCCGCCTGTCGGACCCTGACCTTGCGACCTGGATCGAGGCCAGCGTCGCCTTCCCCAACGGCATGGTCGACCGCATCACCCCCGCGACCGGCCCGCATGAACGCGCCCTTGCCGCCAGCTTCGGCCTGGATGACCCGGTCCCCGTCACCTGCGAGCCCTTTCGCCAATGGGTGCTGGAAGATCACTTTCCCACCGGCCGCCCGCCCTTGGAACAGGTCGGCGTCACCTTCACCCCGCAGGTCCACGCCTTCGAGATGATGAAGATCCGCATCCTGAACGGGGGGCACGCCACCATTGCCTATCCCGGCAGTTTGATGGATATCGAGTTTGTCCATGAGGCGATGGCCCACCCGCTGATCCTGGGCTTTCTGAACAAGGTTGAACGGGACGAGATCATCCCCACCGTTCCCCCGGTGCCGGGCACCGATATCGCCGCCTATTACGACCTGATCGTGCAGCGCTTTTCCAACCCCGAGGTGGCCGATACCGAACGCCGGCTGTGCTTTGACGGCTCCAACCGACAGCCGAAATTCATCGTGCCCTCGGTCCGCGACGCGCTGGCTTCGGGCGGATCGGTGCAGGGCCTTGCCCTGGCCTCGGCGCTTTGGGCGCGTTATTGCTACGGCGAGACGGACAGCGGCACCCCGATTGCCCCCAACGATCCGAACTGGGACGCCCTGCATCGCCTTGCCATCGCCGCGCGGTCCGACCCGGTGATCTGGCTGACCCAGGACATGATCTATGGCGACACCGCCCGCGACCCGCGCTTTGTGGCGGCCTTCACGGCATGGCTTTCGATGCTCTGGGCCAGGGGGACAAAGGCCACCTTGCACGCCTATCTCGCCTGATCGCTTTCATCTTGATCCAAATATTCCCACGGGGGACGCCGGGGTTTGGCACAAACCCCGGCGCGGGGGTGTGAAACCCCCGCTTGGCACCGTTCGGGGCCGGGCGCTACCCGACCCGATTGCCCGCCGTCAGCCCCGCCACGATCCGGCGTTGAAACATCAGCACCAGGGCAACCGCCGGGGCCGTGACCACCACGCTTGCCGCCGCCGTTTCCTGAAAGGCCATCGGGTTGATCATCGCCACCATGATCGGCGCGGTCCGGGTGGATTCGCTGACCGTCAGGGTCAGCGCGAACAGAAACTCGTTCCACGAGGCGATGAAGGCCAAAAGCCCGGTGGTCACCATGGCGGGCGCCAAGAGCGGCACGAAGATCCTTGTCACCAGCACAAACGGCGTCGCCCCGTCAAGGATCGCCGCCTCTTCAACCTCGACCGGCAAGTCGCGCAGAAAGGTGGTCAGCAGCCAGACCGTGAAGGGCAGCGTAAAGGCCATCTGCGCCAGAATGACCGCCCAGACCGAATTGTACAATCCGCTGGAGCGCGCAAGTTCGAACATCCCCGCCAGCACCGCCACCTGCGGAAACATCGAACAGGCCAGAATGGTCATCAGCAACAGACCGCGCCCGGCGAATTTCACCCGGCCCAGGGCATATGCCGCCATCACCGACAGAACCAGACTGGCCCCCACCGTGACCAGCCCGACGAAAAGCGAATTGCCAAGGGCGCGCATCATGCCGCGCTGCTGGAAGATCTGCAGATAGTTGGTGAATTCAATCTTTTGCGGGGTAAGTTGCAGGGCGAAACGGCTGGAATCGTTCGACAAGCTGGTGATCACCAGCATGTAGACCGGGAACAGCGCCACCCCCAGGATGACCGCCACCCCCAGATAGAACGCCACCACCCGAACCTGTCGCCTCAGCCTCATCCGGCCCCCCCGACCCAGCACCCCTGACGCTGCTTTACGAAACCGCGCGACCTTGGGAAAGCCCCCCTTTCCCGGCCCCTCCCCATCCGCTATACGCCGTGCCTTGAACCAGATTGACCTCATCCGCAACTTCTCGATCGTGGCCCATATCGACCACGGCAAATCCACCCTCGCCGACCGGCTGATCCAGATGACCGGCACGGTCGCCGCGCGCGACATGAAGGCGCAGATGCTGGATTCGATGGATATCGAGCGCGAGCGCGGCATCACGATCAAGGCCAACACGGTACGCATCGAATATCCGGCCAAGGATGGCCGCACCTATATCCTGAACCTGATCGACACCCCCGGCCACGTCGACTTTGCCTATGAGGTGTCGCGCTCGATGCGCGCGGTCGAAGGTTCGCTTCTGGTGGTTGACGCCAGCCAGGGGGTCGAAGCCCAGACGCTGGCCAATGTCTATCACGCGCTGGATGCCGGCCACGAGATTGTGCCGGTGCTGAACAAGATCGACCTGCCGGCGGCCGAGCCCGAGCGGATCAAGCAACAGATCGAAGACGTCATCGGCCTGGACGCATCGGACGCCATCGCGATTTCGGCCAAGTCCGGCCTTGGCATTCCCGACGTGCTGGAAGCCATCGTGCACCGCCTGCCCGCCCCCAAGGGCGACGCCAGCGCACCCTTGAAGGCCATGCTGGTGGATTCGTGGTACGACGCCTATCTGGGCGTCGTCGTCATGGTGCGCATCATGGACGGCGTCATGCGGCGCGGCGACCGCGTCAAGATGATGCAGACCAACGCCGCTTACGGCATCGACAAGCTGGCGGTGCTGAAGCCGCAGATGGTCGATATCGACGAACTCGGGCCCGGAGAGATCGGCGTCTTTACCGCCTCGATCAAACAGGTCCGCGACACCCGCGTCGGCGACACCATCACCCACGAACGCAAGCCCTGCGAGACGCCGCTGCCCGGCTTCAAACCCGCCCAGCCGGTAGTGTTCTGCGGCCTCTTCCCGGTTGATGCCGCCGATTTCGAACCCCTGCGCGAGGCGATCGAGAAACTCTCGCTGAACGACGCGTCTTTCAGCACCGAAATGGAAACCAGCGCCGCGCTTGGCTTCGGCTTCCGCTGCGGTTTTCTGGGACTTCTGCATCTGGAAGTGATCCGCGAGCGGCTGGAGCGCGAGTTCGATCTGGACCTGATCACCACCGCCCCCTCGGTGGTCTTCAAGCTGTACATGAAAGACGGCGAGGTGCGCGACCTGCACAACCCCGCCGACATGCCCGACCTGACCTATGTGGACCACATCGAAGAGCCGCGCATCAAGGCCACCATCCTTGTGCCCGACGAATATCTGGGCGACGTGCTGAAACTGTGCCAGGACCGTCGCGGCATCCAGATGGACCTGTCCTATGCCGGGTCCCGCGCCATGGTGGTCTATGACCTGCCCCTGGCCGAGGTGGTGTTTGATTTTTACGACCGCCTGAAATCGGTGTCCAAGGGCTATGCCAGCTTTGACTATGTGATTTCGGAATACCGCGAGGATTTTCTGGTGAAAATGTCGATCCTGGTCAACGACGAGCCGGTCGATGCCCTGTCGATGATGGTGCACCGCGACCGGGCCGAGGCGCGCGGCCGGTCGATGGTGGAAAAGCTGAAAGAGCTGATCCCGCGGCACATGTTCAAGATCCCGATTCAGGCGGCGATTGGCGCAAGGGTGATCGCGCGCGAAACGCTGAGCGCGATGCGCAAGGACGTGACGGCGAAATGCTATGGCGGCGACGCGACGCGCAAGCGGAAGCTTTTGGACAAGCAGAAGGCCGGGAAGAAAAAGATGCGGCAGTTCGGGAAAGTGGAGATCCCGCAGGAGGCGTTTATTTCGGCGCTGAAGATGGATAGTTAGGAGAAAAGGCGTGGCTAGGAAAACCTTATCAGATGCTTCTGTGGTGCCTGACGGCATCGAGAACCCCGAAGTTTACTCTGCTGCCTTCGATATTCTCAAAGACTCAACCGAAGAATTGCCATTCAACTCT
>JANMJC010000231.1:0-2406 GCA_031371185.1 Paracoccaceae bacterium
CAAAATGCGGCGGTTTTTCCACCTTGGGCAGAAGTCGCGGGAAATCCGACCTGCCGGTCAATTCCTGTCGGTGCGGATGTGCTCGAAAACCCCGTCGCGCCCGCCGTGACGCAGCCAATAGTCGCGGAACCACGGCACCGCCCCTTTGCCGTAGCGCCAGAAATCGCCCCAGACCTGGCCCTGATCGGGCACCAGTTCGGCCGGGCGCGGGCGGCCGTGAAAGGCCAGGATGCGGGTGCCGGGCGGCGGGGTGCCGGGGGGCTGAAAGCGGTTCACGATGGGTCCGGCCAGAACGTGCCGCTTGAACGAGGTCACCCAATCTCCCGGCCAAAAGCTGCGCGAGGGCACGACATGCTCCATATACCGCTGATCGTTGCGGATGCGGGCGACCCAACCGGCAGGATCGTCGGTCAGAAGCTGATGAGCGGCGGCCATGTCGCCAAGGGTAAAGCCGAACACGCCGGATGCGCCGCGCACCTTGGCCCGCGGGTTCAGATGGTCCAGCGGGCGCTTCCATTCGCGGATCATCACCAGACGGCCGGGATGGTCGAACATCGGTTGAAGGTCGTCGCAGATCATCGAGTCAAGGTCGATGAACAGGGCGCGACCGGTCAGGCCCACAAGATCGGCTTGAAACACGGCGATCTTGGGCCAGGCGCCTGAGGCCCAACCGGCAGGCGGAAGGCCCAGATCGGGGATCGGGCGACATTCGACCTCTGGCCGGATGCCCGTGGCGTCATCGGTCAGGCAGACAAAGCGCAAATCCCCGGCCAGATGCGCGCGCACCCCGCCGTACAGAACGTTGACGTAGTCAGGGGCATAGGCGCGGCCCCATTTCATCGTCAGAACCACTCGCTGCACCGTCGGGTCCCCTTTTTGTGGCCGTTTCCTTCATGCCCTAAGGCGGTTGCGGGGTCCAGCGCGGACGCGCGTCGACATTTGATCATATTCTGTCGCCGCGCCGCGTGCGCCCTGCCCAAGGCAATGGCAAGTTTGCCCGGACTGAACAGGGGGCGATCATGATCTTCAAGCGCGAGTTCTACATCAACGGTTCCTGGGCGGCCCCGGCCATCCCGCGCGACTGCGCGGTGATCGACCCCTCGACCGAAGAAGTTTGCGCCGTGATCTCCTTGGGATCGCAAGCCGATACCGACGCCGCCGTTGCCGCCGCGACGGCGGCCCTTCCGTCATGGTCGGCCACCGCCCCCGCCACCCGGCGTGCCTATGTGGTGAAGATCCTGGAGCAGTATGAGGCGCGCAAGGAAGATCTGGCTCAGGCGATTTCCATGGAAATGGGCAGTCCTTTGGATCATGCGCGCGGGTCGCAAGCGCCCTGCCTGCCGTGGCACGCCAACAATTTCCTGACCGCCTTTGACCAGATCGCATGGGTGCGCCCTTTGGGTCCCCACGCCCCCAACGACCGTCTGGCGTTGGAGCCGATCGGCGTGGTCGGGCTGATCACACCGTGGAATTGGCCGATGAACCAGATCGCGCTGAAGGCCATTCCGGCTATCCTTGCGGGCTGCACCTGCGTACTGAAACCCTCCGAGGAAAGCCCGCTGAATGCGATGATCTTTGCCGAGTTCTGCCATGATGCGGGCCTTCCTGCGGGGGTGTTCAATCTGGTGAACGGCGACGGGCCCGGCGTGGGAAGCCAATTGTCGACCCATCCCGATGTGCAGATGATTTCGTTCACGGGGTCAACCCGGGCGGGAAGGGCCATTTCCGTGGCGGCCGCCCAGACGCTGAAACGGGTGACGCTGGAACTGGGGGGCAAGGGCGCAAACGTGATCTTCGCCGATGCCGATGACAAGGCGGTGGAACGCGGCGTGCGCCACATGATGGACAACACCGGCCAGTCCTGCAACGCCCCCAGCCGGATGCTGGTGGAACGCGGGGCCTATGACCGGGCGGTGCAGATCGCGGCCCAGGTGGCCGACAGTATCAGGGTCGGCCCGGCGAACGAGGCGGGCCCGCATATCGGCCCGGTGGTCAACAAACGTCAGTGGGACCAGATCCAGGGCTATATTCAAAAGGGCATCGACGAAGGCGCGCGCCTGATCGCCGGCGGTCCGGGCCTGCCCGACGGGTTCAACCGGGGGTTCTACGTCAAGCCCACGGTCTTTGCCGATGTCGTGCCCGGCATGACGATCGAGCGCGAGGAAATCTTTGGTCCGGTTCTGTGCATGATCCCCTTTGACAGCGAAGACGACGCGGTGCGGATCGCCAATGACACGCCTTACGGCCTGGCCGACTATGTGCAGACCCGGGACGGTGCCAGACGCAACCGGATGGCCCTGCGGCTGAAAGCGGGCATGGTGCAGACCAACGGCCAAAGCCGCGCGGCGGGGTCGCCCTTTGGCGGCGTGAAATCCTCGGGACGGGCGCGCGAAGGCGGCATTCATC
>JANMJC010000268.1:0-10807 GCA_031371185.1 Paracoccaceae bacterium
GTCGAGGCGGGGCGGTTCTTTGTCTTTGGCAGTCATGATGCCGAAGCGGCCGCCGTCGCCCGGGCCGACGGCAAGATCACCTTGCAGATCGAGGCGACGGTGGCCTTTGGCACCGGGCACCACGGCACGACGCTGGGATGCCTGCGCGCCTTTGACCGCTTGTATGACGCGGGGCTGCGTCCCGCAAAGGTGGCCGATATCGGCTGCGGTACCGCCGTTCTGGCGCTGGCGGCGGCGGCGGTTCTGCCAAAGGCGCGAATCCTCGCCTCCGACATTGACCAGGTCGCGGTGGATGTGGCGCTGGCCAATGCCGCGATCAACGGCATGACCGGGCGGATCGACTGCATGGAGGCTGCGGGCTTTGCCCATCCGGCGCTGGCGCAGGCGGCCCCCTTTGACCTGATCTTTGCCAACATCCTGAAAGGACCCCTGGTGGAACTGGCCCCCGACATGGCGCGCAACTGCGCCCCGGGGGGGCGGCTGATTCTGTCGGGGTTGCTGGTGGTGCAAGCGGAAAGCATCCTTGCGGCCTATGCGGCGCAGGGCTTTGTTCTGGAATCGCGTGAGGATCTGGGCGAATGGGCCGCATTGGTGCTGATCAAGAAATAGTTAATATAAATCAGGCACTTGAATGCCTTACTTCCCTTCCAATTTGCCGCAATTGACAAAATTTTGCCACAATCGCGGCGCAAAACATGGTCGGTGGGTTTGAAGCTGGAGTGTCGAAATGGCTGACCCGAATATGGCTGACTTCTATGACCGCGTGAACCGATTTGAGCGGATGCGCGGTCAGGGCTATGGTTTCGAGGCGCAGGGCGCTTTGGGCCGGTCCTTTTACAACCGGCAAACCAAGCCGCGCCGCAACTGGATCGGTTCGGCCTTTCTGGCCCTTCTGGTGGTCTTCGTCGTCAAGGCGGGCATCTTCAACGGTGTGGGTGCGGAAAGTTATCAGGCTCGGGTGGACCGGCTTCTGGCAGCCGATGGAATCGACCCGGTGGGCGGATGGCTGATGCAGGCCGATCCGGCAACGCTTTGGCTCGCCGATCGCATGGCCGCCGGCGTTGAACGTCTGAAATAGACAGGTCCTGCGCGGTCTGTCCTGAAAGGGGTCGCCCCGGCCGGGGGCGGCCTTGTCGTTTGCGCATTGGTCGAGATTTGCGGGCGACAAGTCATCGCAGGCCCAAGAAAAAGGCCACCCGCGTGGGTGGCCTTGGGATCAGCAGGATCGGACGCGTTCAGCGGCCGATGAACTCGATGTCGCCCCGGCACAGGCCGATATCGTCAAGCTCGCGGTCCGACAGGCGGCCAAGCGACTTGCGGGTGATGCGGGCGTTGTTCCAGGCCGAGAACGAGGTCGCGGCGGCGGACAGGAACTGAACCGAGCGGAAGATCGAGATGGCGCCAAACGGCGCCGCGGAGGACGTCACTGAAGCGGCCATAGCGGATTTCCTTTTTAAAGTTGTACAATCGTCAGGCACTCATTGCCTTCGATGAGCAGGAGATAGGGATGCTGCACCTGCAAAGCAATGGGGCCCCAAGCATGGCCGCCTTGCAGGTTTTGCATGGCTGTTCGTCATAATTTTGCCATATTTTCCAACGCCAACCCCGAAATCGCCGCGCAGATGTCGGTTTCCGAAGCCGCCCCGTCGTGTTTCTGCGTTTGCATAACGGCGGCGTGATCGGGCGTGATCGTGCAAAGCCCTTGGCGGATGTTCTCTTTTCGTGCTAATTCGGTAAAAAGAGAAACAAGCAGGGGCAGGCATGCGCGTTTTGGGGATCGATCCGGGCCTGCGAAACCTTGGGTGGGGGGTGATCGAGGTCGCTGGCGCGCGAATCACCCATGTCGCCAACGGAATCTGCCACTCGGTCGCGGGGCCGGATGCGGGCGACCTGGCCCTGCGGTTGGTGTCGCTGTACGACCAGTTGACGGCGGTGGTGAAGACCTATGCGCCAGACGCGGCGGCGGTCGAGCATACCTTTGTCAACAAGGACGCCGTGGCGACACTGAAACTGGGGCAGGCGCGCGGGATTGCCCTGCTGGTGCCGGCGCAATTCGGGCTGACGGTCGGGGAATATGCCCCCAATGCGGTGAAAAAGACCGTTGTGGGCGTGGGTCATGCCGCCAAGGTGCAAGTCGATCACATGGTGCGCATCCATCTGCCGGGGGTGACGATCGTCGGGCCGGATGCGGCGGATGCGCTGGCGGTGGCGATCTGCCACGCGCATCATCTGCAATCCTCAAGCCGGTTGCAGGACGCAGTGAAAAGGGCAAGCGCATGATCGGCAAGATTTCGGGGCGGCTCGACTGGCGGGGCCCGGATCATGTGCTGATCGACGTGCGCGGCGTGGGGTATATCGTCCATGTCAGCGACCGCACCCTGCGCGCCATGCCCGGTGTGGGCGAGGCGGTGGCACTGTACACCGAATTGGTCGTGCGCGAGGATCTGCTGCAGCTGTTCGGCTTTCCGTCGATGGTGGAAAAGGAATGGCACAAGCTGCTGACCACGGTGCAGGGCGTGGGCGCCAAGGCGGCGATGGCGATTCTGGGCACCTTGGGCCCCGAGGGTGCGGGCCGTGCGATCACTCTTGGCGATGCGCGCGCGATCCAGTCGGCACCGGGCGTGGGGCCGAAACTGGCGCAAAGGATCATTCTGGAGCTGAAGGCCAAGGCGCCGATGGTGATGGCGCAGGGGGCCAGTCTGGCCTCGGTCGCGCAGGTCGATGAGGTGATCGAGGCGGTGTCGCCGGTGGCGCGCCGCGCGGAACAGGGGGGTGGCGCGGCCCGGATCAAGGCCGCCAGCAGTTCGGACGCGCTGTCAGCCCTGACGAACCTGGGCTATGGCCCCGGCGATGCCGCACAGGCCGTGGCCAGCGTGGCACAGGATCAGCCGGATCTGGACACCGCAGGACTGATCCGGGCGGCGCTGAAACTTCTGGCACCGAAAGGGTAGCCCATGCAACTTGCTTCCCTGTTTCGCGCCGAGGGCCTTTTGCCCGAAGACATCGCGGTAATGTTCCATGTTTCGGACAAGCCTGCACTTCATCGTGCGTTGCCCTTTCTTGCCGAGGAAGCACCGGAGCTTTTCGATGCGTTTCAAAACCAGCACGGCCCCGGCGTTGAGGCGACGTTGACAAAGCGGAAATACATGGCGTCTTTCGTCGCCGAAGCGGCGGGCGAATTTGTTTTTGCCGGTTTGTTTGCCATCTCCGGGAATACCTATCGCTCAATGGTCGAACTGGACGCAGACCCAAGGCGGAAGGAATTGCAACGCCGCTACGGCGATATCAACTTTGTAGACTATGGGGCCGAAAAAGGTCAGGCGGGCAGGCTGGAGTTCGATCTAATCCCCGCCGTGCCGTTGGCAGATCTGATTGGGCGACTTCGCCTGCGAAAGCCTCCACGGGCAAAACGGGTTTATCGCTTTCTGGCCGAGAATCTTGACTGCCCGATCGTTGAAATTACGCGGGATCGGCGGTTGGTTCAGCCACCGCCCGAGTGGCGCGAGTTCATTGTTGATGCGTCGGACCTGCGAGGTCTGCCACAGGCCAGGGCAGCCCGCTTGAGCGAATGGGGTGGGGTCTATCTGTTCGTCGATCAAACCGATTTCATGCGCTATGTCGGTGCGGCCTATGGGGCCGACAACCTCTTGGCGCGCTGGCTGGCGCATGTGGCCGGGAACAATGGTATTACCAAATCCCTTGAGCAGCGCGATCCTTCAAACTTCCGCTTTTCGATCCTCGAACGCACCAGCCCGGACCTGCCCGCTGACGAGGTGATAGCCATTGAACAAAACTGGAAACGGCGTCTTGATACGCTTCACCCCCATGGATTGAACCAGAATTGACCTCTGACCCCGCCCTGCGGCCCGAAAAGCTGCCCGAGGATTTCGACCGCGCCCTGCGGCCGCAGGTTCTGGACGATTTCATCGGCCAGCACGAGGCGCGGGCGAACCTGAAAGTGTTCATCCAAAGCGCGAAAATCCGCGGTGAGGCGATGGATCACACGCTGTTTCATGGGCCGCCGGGTCTGGGCAAGACCACGCTGGCGCAAATCATGGCGCGCGAACTGGGGGTGGGGTTCCGCATGACGAGCGGTCCGGTGCTGGCCCGGGCCGGCGATCTGGCGGCGATCCTGACCAATCTGGAACCGCGCGATGTGCTGTTCATCGACGAGATTCACCGGCTTTCCCCGGTGGTCGAAGAGGTGCTGTATCCCGCAATGGAGGATTTCGCGCTGGATCTGGTGATCGGCGAAGGCCCGGCGGCGCGCACGGTGCGCATCGATCTGCAGCCTTTCACGCTGGTGGGCGCAACCACCCGTCTGGGCCTCTTGACCACGCCCCTGCGCGACCGGTTCGGGATCCCCACGCGGTTGCAGTTCTACACCGAGGACGAATTGCACGAGATCGTCACGCGCGGCGCGCGGCTGTTGGGCGTAGGGGCCGAACCCGAAGGTTGCCGCGAGATTGCCAGACGTGCGCGCGGCACGCCGCGGATCGCCGGGCGTCTGCTGCGCCGGGTGGTCGATTTCGTGACGGTCGAAGGCGACGGGCAGTTGACCCGAGCCATTGCCGACCGCGCGCTGACGCGGCTCGGGGTCGATCATCTGGGGTTGGACGGCGCCGACCGGCGCTACATGGTGCTTCTGGCCGAGAATTACGGCGGCGGGCCGGTGGGGGTGGAAACCATCGCGGCGGCGCTGTCGGAAAGCCGCGATGCGATCGAAGAGGTGATCGAGCCCTTCCTGTTGCAGCAGGGACTGGTGTTGCGCACCCCGCGCGGGCGCATGCTGGGGCAAAAGGCCTGGCGCCATCTGGGGCTGGAAGCGCCCAAGGCTCCCGGTCAAAGCGACCTGTTCGAAGGTCAGGTCTGAACAGGGGCAAGACCCGCCAGCGAAATTGCGGCGCTGCCCCCCACGGATTGCGCCTGCCCCCGGAAGCCTCTTTCAGCTTCACTTTGATCCCAATATCCGCGGGGGTGAGCCCGGAACGGGCGAGGGGGCAAAAAGCCCCCTTTGCGGCTTGTCCTTCGCCCCTGACTTTGGGTATGCCAGCGCCACCTGCGGAGCATCCCCATGACACCACAAGCCGTTCAAGACCTGTTCACCCGCCGCGACGGATCCTTTCTCTGCGCCCGGTGGGGGCGGCCGATCGTGCCGGTGGTCTTTGGGCTGCAGGACGCGACCCTTGCGGTCGTCAAGGGGGCGGTCGAGGCCGTCGTGACGCTTGCCGGGCACAAGATGGCCGAAACCGATCCCGAGTTCGGCGCAAATCTGATGATGTTCTTTTTCCGCGACTGGGCGGAACTGCCGCTGGTGCCCGATCTTGACCGGCTGGTGCCCGATCTGGCCCTGCTGTGCGCGCGGCTGGACCACGACGACGCCCATCATTATCGCCTGTTCCGCTTTGGCGCCACGGGCGCCATCAAGGCCGCCTTTGTCTTTGTGCGGGTGCAGGGCGGGCTGGCCGATCTGGCGGCCGAGGATCTGGCGCTGAACGAAGCCTCGCAGATCATCCTGCTGTGGTCCGATGCGGCCTTTGCCCGAAATTCGCCTCTGGCGCGCGTCGGGCAGGGGGTGATCTTGCGGCCCGAGATCGCCGAGGTGATCCGGGCAGCCTATGACCCGGTCCTGCCACTTGTCGCTTGCGATCCGTCGCATGCCCTGCGGTTGGCGGCGCGGATGCAGGCCCGGTCCGGGCTGCCGGGATCGCTGGGTTCTTCGGCGGTGTGACGGCCGTTGCGGTGCTTGGAGGCGGCATCTTTTGGTTGTAGCGTTTCAAGAGATGTACCGTGAAAGGCGATTCTGATGTTGCAAACCCATCTGTCGGCCCCCCAGACGATTCACTTCGGCGTTCATGTCATGATCGACGGCTATGCCGCCTCGGGGCCGTTCATGACCGACGAAGCCGCCCTGCGCCAGTTGCTGGTCGATCTGCCGCACGAGATGGGGATGAACCCGATCTGCGCCCCGGTTGTCGTGTCGGTCGGGCCGAATTGCCTGAAGGATCCGGGCGGCTTGTCGGGGTTTGTGATGATCGCGGAAAGCCACATCAGTTTTCACACCTTTCCCGGTCGCGGCTTTGTCACCATCGACCTTTACACCTGCCAGACCGATGTGGACCGCCCCGGCACGATTGACCGTTTGAAGCGGGCCTTTCAACTGGTCGATGCCGATGTCTATGTGCAGGAACGCGGCGTGCGTTATCCGGCCCGGGATCTGCTTGCCGAGCCGTCGCCCGCCTGAGGCTTGCCTTTGCGGCGACCTTGGGCATAGTGGCGCGGTACCGCTTCGGAGAAAACCATGGCCCTGCGTCTGACCGCCCTGATTGCCGTGATCGCCCTTGCCGCCTGCGGCGTGCCGTTCGTGCCCCTGGTCTGATGCCGCATCTTTTCGCCTGCCGGGTCTATTACGAAGACACCGACCTTGCGGGCATCGTCTATTACGCCAATTATCTGAAGTTCATCGAACGGGGGCGCAGCGAATGGGTGCGCGCCCTGGGGATTGACCAGGCGCGCTTGCGGGCCGAGGGCGGGATCGTCTTTGCCGTCCGCCGGATCGAGGCCGACTATCTGCGCCCCGCAAGGTTCGATGACCTGCTGCAGATCGAAACCACCTGTCTGTCGGTGGGCGGCGCGCGGATCGAGCTGCGCCAGGAGGTCCGTCTGGGCGCCGAAACCCTGTTCACCGCCCTTGTCACCCTGGTCTGCCTGACCGCCAACGGTCAGCCGTCGCGGCTGCCGCCCGATCTGCGGTTGCGGCTGGCCCCGACGCCCGACTGACATTTCCGGCGCAAATCGGTCGGGGCGCGTTTCTGCCCATCGCGGGATCGTGTTGGCATTCGCCCTTAAATCCTGATAGAAAACTTGATAGCAGGCGGCCGAAGAGCCCCGGGTAACAAGAGCAGGCGACATGAACACCGAGACCCTTGCGGCAGCGCAGGAGATTGATTTCTCCATGCTTGCCCTTTTCGCGCGCGCGACGATCACCGTCAAACTGGTGATGTTGGGCCTTATGGTCATGTCCTTCTGGTCCTGGGCGATCATCATCCAGAAACACATCCTGTTTCGCGCCTCGCGCGGCGAGGCCTCGGTGTTTGACCGCGCCTTCTGGTCCGGAGAGCCGCTGGACGAGTTGTACGAACGCATCGGCGGCGAGCCGCAGGGGCCGAGCGAGAAGATTTTTGTCGCCGGAATGCTGGAGTGGAAGCGCAGCCACCGGCAGGACGGCGGGCTGATCGCCGGGGCGCAGGCGCGCATCGACCGGGCCATGGACGTGGCGATTTCGCGCGAAAGCGAGCGGCTGAACAAGGGTCTGTCGTTTCTGGCAACGACCGGGTCGACGGCACCTTTCATCGGGTTGTTCGGCACGATCTGGGGCATCAAGCACAGCTTCGAACAGATCGCCATCAGCCAGAACACCAATCTGGCCGTCGTGGCGCCCGGCATCGCCGAGGCGCTTCTGGCCACCGGCATCGGGCTGATCGCGGCCATTCCGGCGGTGGTGTTCTACAACAAGCTGAACGCCGACAGCGAACATATCCTGGGCGGCTATGAAAGCTTTGCCGACGAGTTCGCCACCATCCTGTCGCGCCAACTGGACGCCTGAGCCATGGGCGCAGGGGTGATGAAAAAGGCGGGTGGCGGTGGGCGCAGACGCAGGCATCGGGGCCAGTCGGCGGCGATGAGCGAGATCAACGTGACGCCGTTTGTCGACGTCATGCTGGTGTTGCTGATCATCTTCATGGTGGCCGCCCCCTTGCTGACCGTGGGGGTGCCGGTGGAATTGCCCAAGACGGCGGCGGCGGCCATGCCGACCGAGGACGAGGAACCCTTGACCATCACCATCACGGCGGACGGGCTGTTGCTGATCATGAACACCGAGGTATCGGAGGCGGAATTTCTGCCGAAGCTGACCGCTATCGCAGCCGAGCGCACCTCGAACAAGGTGTTCCTGCGCGCCGACGGTGCGATCCCTTACGAACGGGTGGCGCAGGTCATGGGGGCGCTGAACGCCGGTGGGTTCAACAGCATCGGGCTGGTGACCGATGCCGATGGCCCAACCTTCGGAGCCGGGAATTAACCGGTGGAATGGAACCGGGGCACCATAGGCTCGGCCCTGCTGCACGGGGGCTTTCTGCTGTGGGTTCTGCTGGGCGACTGGCTGTTTGCCCCGGCGGAGGCGCCCGAAATCCCGGTGGCCGAGGTGTCGATCATGACCTCGAGCGAATTCGACAAGATGGCGGCCGCGGCAAAAGCCGTCACGGCGCCTCCGCAAGCCGCAAGCCAGCCGCCCCCGCAACGCCCCGCCCCCGAGCCCGAACTCCTGCCCGAGGCCTTGCCCGAAGCCGAGGTGGCCCAGCCCGATCCCGCCCCCGTGCCCGATGCCCCGGTGGCCGACGTGGTCCAGCCCATTCCGGTGCCGGCGACCGACACTCCACCCGCGCCGCGCCCGATCGACCGGGTGGCCGATACCCCGGTGGATGACACCACCGACACGCCCGAACTGGCCGACACCGTGACCCCCGAGGTTACCGATCAGCCGTCCGACACTGTGCTGGACACCCCGCCCGAACCGGCCGCGAGCCCCGAAGAAGCCACGACCCAGATCGTCACCGAAGCGGTCGAAACGCAGGTCGACGCGCCGCAACTGGCCCCCACCGCCTCGCGCAGGCCGCAGGGCCGCCCCAAGCCCGTGGTCGAACCGCCGCCGCCCGAAGACACGCCCGAACCGCCGCCCGAGCCGGTCGATCCCGCCACCGACACGGCGGCGGTCGATGACGCGGTGGCGGCGGCCTTGGCCGAGGCCACGGCCGAGCCCAGCACCGAGCCGGCTGCCGCCGCCGGTCCGCCGATGACCTCGGGCGAAAAGGATGCGCTGCGGGTTTCGATCAAGAAATGCTGGAACCTGGGCGCGCTGTCGTCCGAGGCGATGCGCACCACGGTCACGATCTATGTGGCGCTGGCGCAGGATGGCACACCGGATCTGGCCTCGTTGAAGATGATCGGCTCGGAAGGGGGCGATGCCACTTCGGCGGACAAGATGTTTGAGGTGGCGCGACGGGCGATTGCGCGCTGCGGCAAGGCGGGTTTCCCCCTGCCACCCGAAAAGTACGAAAGCTGGAAGGAACTGGAACTTGTGTTCGATCCCGACGGGATGCGGGTACGATGAGAAGCCTTGCGACCCTTGGCGCGGTGGCTTTGGCCGGGGCGGCTCTGGCGCAGGGAATGCCCGTACCGCAAGCCGTACCACAATCCGAACTTTGGCCCGCGACCTTTCGGGCGCAGGTGGCGCAGTGCTGGAATGTGGGCGGGCTGCCTGATGCGGCGCGGCAGGCTTCGGTGACGCTGCGCGTGGCCTTCGATGCCACGGCGCGCCCGATCCTTGCCACGATGCAGATGCAGGCCGCGACCGGCAACGCTGCGGCGACCGAACAATTGTATGATTCGGCGCGGCGCGCCCTGATGCGTTGTGCGGGGGCGGGCTATGATCTGCCGCCTGATCAAATTGCGCTTTGGCGGGTGATGGACCTGACCTTTGAGCCCGCTGCGGGGAGGATGCGATGAGCCCGGACCCGGCCCTGACCAATTTTCCGCCGAACGGGGAAAGCCCTGCAGGTTTCCCATCGAACTCGCGCGCCACTTGGCGCATTACCGCCCATAATCGGCCCAAAAGAAGAAACGAGGACGCCCATGCGCCTGATCCAGAGCCTTGCCCGCACCACGATGCTTGCCCTGACCCTGCTGTTGCCCGCCACGGTTCAGGCCGAACCCCTGCGGATCGTGATCGATTCCGGGGTGATCGAACCTTTGCCCTTTGCGGTGCCCAACTTTGTCGATGAAGGCGGGGCCGCCGATTATGCCGGCAACATCAGCCGCGTGGTTGCCGCTGACCTCGCGGGGACCGGGCTGTTTCGCGAAATCGGGGCGGATGCCTTCATCTCGCAAGTGACCTCGTTCGACTCGCCGGTGTCTTACGGCGACTGGCAGGCGATCAACGCGCAGGCGCTGGTGACCGGGGCCGTGACCGCCAGCGGCGACCGGATCGTGGTGAAATTCCGGGTCTATGACGTGTTCTCGGGGGCAGAGCTGGGCGAGGGCATGCAGTTTGCCGGATCGCCGGGATCGTGGCGGCGGATGGCGCACAAGGTTGCCGATGCGGTGTACTCGCGGATCACCGGCGAGGGCGGCTATTTCGACAGCCGGGTGGTCTATGTGGCCGAAAGCGGGCCCAAGAACGCGCGGCTGAAGCAGTTGGCGGTGATGGATTACGACGGCGCCAACATTCAATACCTGACCGACAATTCGGCACTGGTCCTTGCTCCGCGCTTTTCGCCCACCGGCGACCGCATCCTGTTCACCTCTTACGCCACCGGGTTCCCGCAGATTTATCTGATGAGTGCGGCCGATCTTTCGAGCCCGATGACGGTGAGGCAACCCCACTTCGCACCCAGGGCAAAGGCCTGCATCTGCATCTACATGGAAGGAGCGCCGTCCCAGGTGGACTTGTTCGATCCCAAGCCGAAGCTCCTCGAACTCGACGGCCAGAAGCTTCCCGAGTCGTTCACAAGGAACGTGCGGTTCGCCTTCCTGCGGAAGGACACCGCCACCGTGCTGGCGTCGCATCGCCGGTTCAGGAAGCACGGCCGGAGCGGCATGGATTTCAGCGACCTGTTGCCGCGCCTGGCCTCCTGCGCCGACGACCTCTGCATGGTGCGCTCGATGCACACCGAGCAGTTCAATCATCATCCGGGCCAAATCCTGATGAACTGCGGCTCCCCGCTCATGGGCCGGCCGAGCCTGGGCTCGT
>JANMJC010000317.1:0-1778 GCA_031371185.1 Paracoccaceae bacterium
AAGGATCGCGGCAAGCCGCCAGCCCGACCTTTTGCGCCTTGGCCGGATCGCCCCGTCGAACCCGAAGGGGCAAGGCAAAGCGGCCTTGCCCGACAATGACCGCGCGCCCTTCTCTGCCCGCCCCCCCCTTCGACAAGAGCCTGCCATGACCCTGCACGCCCCCGTCCCCGCTGGAATTCCGCTTCCGATCGCGGCCACGGGTTTCACGACCTTCGCGCGCTGGCGCGCCTTGTGCTATCCCGGCGCGCCGCCTCGGCCATGACCCTGCGCCGCGCGACCGACGACATCATCGCGCGGCGCGCCGATGTGGCGCGGCACTGCGGCAAACCTTGGGTCTCGGCCATGGTGGCGGCGCAAGGCAAACGGGTTCTGTGCAAACGCCATGCCCCGATTTCGGCCCCATCGGCCTCATTCCATCATGTCGATCTCGAAGACCGCGATGAAATTGATCACTTGCATGATGCGCGATCAGGGGCTGACGAATACGGACTGCACGGCGGGCAGTTGTCTGTCCCGGCAGTGGGGCAGGCTATGGCGGGGCCCGCCTGCAAGACTTCGCCGACATGAATAGGCGCAACGCCTATGGCGGGGATTGCCTGAACCCCGAGGCCAAGGTGTTTCACCATGAGGCCGCCGTCGCCATGCACCTGCCCGTGGCGCCCGAACTGGACGGCATGACCTTGCTGGCCGCCATCGGGCCGGAACCGTGAACCCGGGACACCACCAAGGCGACCGGGGTCGCCATGTATCGCTGCGCCAACACCGACGTGCTGGCGGCGGTGGCCGAACAGGTCTCTGGCCGCCCGATCGGCGGTTTTCTGGTCGATCTGGCCAATGCCGTGGGGGTCGAGGGGGCGATCCAGGCCGCGGGCGACCGTCGCGGCGTTCGCTTGATGAACGGCGGCCTCTGCCTGACCGCCCGCGCCCCTGAGCGCTTTGGCCATTTGATTGCGCGGCGAGGTGCCGGGGTGAACGGGACGCAGGTCGGCTCGGCGGCGTTTCTGAACAAGACTGCCGCGCGCGGCGTGCCTTTGCCCGCGCCCCGGGACCATCTGCGCTATTCCAACAAGTTCAACACCGGCGGGTGCTGGCTGGATCATGGCGGCCATGGCGGGCAATACATGCTGGTCGATCTGCAGACCAGCCGGGGCGGGGCCCGCCTGCCGCTCCTCGACACCGAGGACGGCTCTTTCAGCGCCGACTATCCCCCGATCATCCAGATGCTGGCCGAGATTTGCGCAGGTTAGGGGCGGCGAGAGCGCGCGACCTGCGGGCCCCACCTGCGATCCGGGCTGCGGGGGGAACCCTCCGGGGGGGAATATTTGGGTCAAAGTGAAGGGGCAAGGGGGGCGAAACACCGGGCTTTCCCTGTGGCGCAAACTTTGTTAGGCAGGCCCGATGATCCCGCAAGGCAGCCTTTCCCCATTGCCCCGACGCCGACGCCTGACCGCCTAGGCGCCCGATCCGGCATGGCCAAGCGCCCGCTTGCCCCCTTCCCCCGTTGACCTTTCTCGCTGGCTTTGACACCTCTTGGCCTTCCCATCAGGAAACCGCCCATGATCCCCGCTGTCCTTCCCACCTACAACCGCGCGCCCCTGTCCTTTGTCGAAGGGTCGGGGTCCTGGCTGACCACGCAGGACGGCACCCGATATCTCGACTTCGGCGCCGGGATCGCAGTGAATTCGCTTGGCCATGCCAACCCCGATCTGGTCGCGACCCTGACCGAACAGGCGGGCAGGCTCTGGCATGTCTCGAACCTGTACCGCATCCCGCAGCAG
>JANMJC010000328.1:0-2351 GCA_031371185.1 Paracoccaceae bacterium
AGCGCCTGACCCGCCCCCGGGCAGGCGCTTCTCGCCCGCCTCAGGTCAGGCGCTGGCCTCTGTCACCTTTGCGGAACCGATCAGGCTGACACCGGGTCGTCACGGGCGCGGAAAAGCAGGGCTTTCGCCGGTCTGCCCGAACGGGCCGGGTCGCATTATTCATCAGGGCGTCAAGTCAACTGAGATGGGTTCGAAATTCATCCTCAACCCCTCCCCGTATCAAAGCCCCGCCGCAGCGCCACGCAAAGCGGCGGCCTTTGCGGCAAGCGCAGCCCCCGCTGCCTCGGCCGACCCACCGGTCAAACCTTGAAGCTGGTCTTGCGGCAACAGGGCCGGGGCCGGGGTCTGCCGGGATTGCGCGATCAGGGCCAGTTCCGCTGCACTGCGCGGCGCGCAGCCCGTCAAGAGCGCACCCAGCATCACGAAAAGAAGGACAAAACCCCGCATGGCCCCGTCTTAGCGCATCGTGCAGCGCTAGACCACCGGGCACAGGATGTTGTCGATCTGGATGCAGCGCAGAAAGCGCGGCCGCGTTACGATGAAGTCGCTGAAATGGTCATTGGTCAGCCCGACGTCAAAGGCCGAGACATAGGGCATGTAGACCTCGACGATGATGGCATAATCGCCCTCGGCCATGTCCGGGATGTTGCCGGCCAGCGGTTGCAGCGTCGCCGTGGTCAGGGCTGGCAGCGTCACCCCGTCCGAGCGCGACCAATGCACTTCGAACCGGTTGTTCGCCTCGCTCCACGCGACCGAGGTGACGCGGGTGGACAGGGTGGCATCTTCGTCCACCAGATAGTCCATCACCGAATCCAGCCCCAGGATATAGGCCGTGTCGATCGGCTCCATCTCGCGTGAGATCATGTCGGAAATCGTGTAGGCCGCCTTCTGGATCGTGGTGACCGACCGATAGGCGTCCCAATAGACGTAAAGCCCCAGAAAGGCCCAGATCAGCAAGGGCAGGATGATGACGGTTTCGGCCATCAGGGTTCCGGCGTCTTCGCGCAGGAAGCGGGCAAGGGAAGGGCGGCGTCGGGCGGGTTTGGTATCCATGATCCGTTCCTCAGCTTGTCGGTTCGACGACATAGGCAGACTTGGCATAGAGCGAATAACCCCCGTTCGGGTCGAGCGGCATTTCCAGCGCCAGACCCGTGGAGGGGAACAGCGCGTCCTGAATGATGCAGGCCCGCACCATCATCATGTCGTTCTGCTGCCCGATTTCAAAAGTAACCGAAGCGTTTCCGGGATCATCGCGGTCCACACAGGTGGTCACGTCGGTGGGCAGGGCCCAGGAGTCGGTGTTGACGCGCACCATTTCAACCATCATGTCGGATTCGCAGTTGGTGAACATCAGGATCCGGCTGCAGATCTCGTGCTTCAGCACATCCTTGTTGATGCCGACGACGTGGCCCAGCCGGACCTCGCGCATGGTCATGTCCAGGGCCTGTTCCAGCATGACCGAGCGCAGCATGAAGAAACCGGTTTCAAACGAGGCCATGAAGATGGTCAGGATGACCGGCACCGCCATGACAAACTCGACCGAGGCCGTGCCTTTTTCACCCAAGGCCCGCGCAAGCGCCGGGCGCAGTCCGCGCGGAAGGGTCCGTCTCATTGGGTCAGCCTCAATTGAGAGATGTTGTTCGCGATGGCGCGAAAGGCCGTGGTGATCTGCACGCCGCTGGCGTCAAAGTAATGCGCGTCCGAAGTTGAACAGCCGCGAATCTGGGTCTGGCCGTTCGCCGGGGCCTCGAAGGCGATGCCATAGACGATCACGCCACTGGTCTTGGCCATGTTGCAGACCGACTGCAGTTGCGCGTTCATCTGCGTGGTGTCCGTCGCATAGGCGAACATGTTGTTGTAGGTGCTTTGCGATCCGCCAAGGGCGCGCACATAGAACTGCTGGGCCACATAGCTGACCCGCATGACCTGCCAGATCGCATTCCAGTTCTGCACGGCGGTGTTGACATAAGGCACCGTCGGCGTGGTCTGGTAGCAATCCGTCGTCAGGGGGGTGACGCCATTCCACGGGCGCGAGTGCCAGACACTCAGATGCGGTACCCAGAAGGGGCGGCTGGCGCAGATGGTCGAGGCGTTGGTGTTGGTGACCCTGCTGGGGTGAAAGATCGAATAGTTGCCATCGGTGGCCTTCCAGATCGGCGAGGGTCCGGTCTTGTAATTGTCATAGACCACTTCGCTGGAGGTGTTCTCGCCGTCGGTCATCAGCACGATCACCTTCATCGCTTCGTCGTCGTCAAAGTCGAACGGACGGCCCTCAAGGGGGGCAGGCATCTTGCTGGCCGCGATAAAGTCGGTGTAGGCAGCACGCAGGTCGGGGTCCAGCAGGGTCACCC
>JANMJC010000348.1:0-7474 GCA_031371185.1 Paracoccaceae bacterium
CCCAAAGTCGCGTCACCAACCGGCACTTGAATGGGCGAGCCCAAATCGGTCACCGCAGCGCCGCGCACCAGACCTTCGGTGGCGTCCATCGCGATGGTGCGCACGGTATTTTCGCCAAGGTGCTGGGCCACTTCAAGGACCAGCTTCTTGCCGTTGTTGTCGGTGATCAAAGCGTTCAGAATTGCGGGAAGATCCCCGGTGAACTGCACGTCAACCACGGCGCCGATCACCTGGGTGACCTTGCCTGCCGCAGCAGCGCTTTTCGGTGCTTTTGCCATGTCGTTTCTCCAGTTCGTCAGAGCGCTTCAGCGCCCGAAATGATTTCGATAAGCTCTTTGGTGATCGCAGCCTGGCGCGAGCGGTTGTAGATGGTCGTGTATTTGGTGATCATCTCGCCCGCGTTGCGCGTCGCATTGTCCATCGCGCTCATCCGCGCGCCCTGTTCCGAGGCGCCGTTTTCCAGAAGGGCCGTAAAGATCTGCGTGGCCACGCCGCGCGGCAGAAGGTCGGCCAGAATGGCCTCTTCGCTTGGCTCGTAGTCGTACAGGGCGTTGACGGACCCGGTTTCGAATTTCGCCGGGATGATCTGCTGCATGGTCGGGATCTGGGCGATCACCGACTGAAAGCGGTTGTAGAAGATCGTGACGACGTCGCATTCTTCGGCACCAAAGCGGGCCAGAACATCGCGGGCGATAGCCTGGGCATTGGCATAGCCGACGCGCTTGACCTCGGTCAGATCGACGTGGCCGACCAGATTGGCCGCATAGTCGCGCTTCAGCTGCTCGCGGCCCTTTTTGCCGACGGTCAGGATCCTGACCGTCTTGCCTTGGGCCACCAATTCGTTAGCCCGGGCCCGCGCCAGACGCACGATGGTCGAGTTGAAGCCACCGCAAAGGCCGCGCTCCGAGGTCATCACGACCAACAGATGCACCTTGTCGCTGCCCGTCCCGGCCAGAAGCCGGGGCGCGCTGGCCGATTGTCCGACCGAGGCGGCAAGCCCACCCATGACCGCGTTCATCCGCTCGGCATAGGGCCGGGCGGCTTCGGCGGCCTCTTGGGCGCGGCGCAGTTTCGCCGCAGAGACCATCTGCATCGCCTTGGTGATCTTGCGGGTGTTCTTCACACTCGCGATCTTGTTCTTGAGGTCCTTGAGGCTGGGCATGCGTTATCTCCCCTGCCCCGCCCTCAGGCGAAGTCTTTCGCGAAAGCTTCGATCTCAGCGCGGATGGCTTTTTCCAGATCGCCCGCAACCTTGCGGTCTTTCGCGGTGATGTCTGCCAGCAGTGCCTTGCCCGTGGTGCGCAGATGCTTCAGCAGGCCCGCCTCATAGCGGCCCACATCGCGCACGGCGACCTTGTCGAGGTAACCGGCGGTGCCTGCGAAGATCACGCAGACAATCTCGGCATTGGTCAGCGGCGAATACTGCGGCTGCTTCATCAACTCGGTCAGACGGGCGCCACGGTTCAGCAATTGCTGGGTCGAGGCGTCAAGGTCGGACCCGAACTGCGCGAAGGCCGCCATTTCGCGGTACTGCGCCAGTTCCAGCTTGACCTTGCCGGCCACCGATTTCATCGCGTTGGTCTGGGCAGCACCGCCAACGCGGCTGACCGACAGGCCGACGTTGATGGCCGGGCGGACGCCCTGATAGAAAAGTTCGGTTTCGAGGAAGATCTGGCCATCGGTGATCGAGATCACGTTGGTCGGGATGAAGGCCGACACGTCGCCGCCCTGGGTTTCGATGATCGGCAGCGCGGTCAAGGAGCCTGAGCCGAAATCTTCGTTCAGCTTCGACGACCGCTCCAGCAGACGCGAGTGCAGATAGAACACGTCGCCCGGATAGGCTTCGCGGCCCGGCGGGCGGCGCAGAAGCAGCGACATCTGGCGATAGGCGACGGCCTGCTTGGACAGGTCATCATAAATGATCAGGGCGTGACGGCCATTGTCGCGGAAGAACTCGGCCATCGAGGTTGCGGCATAGGGCGCCAGGAACTGCAACGGGGCCGGATCAGAGGCGGTGGCGGCCACCACGATGGTGTATTTGATCGCGCCGGTCTCTTCCAGCTTCTTCACCAACTGCGCCACGGTCGAACGCTTTTGGCCGATCGCGACGTAGATGCAGTACAGCTTCTTGCCTTCGTCGTCGCCAGCGGCCTCGTTATAGACCTTCTGGTTCAGGATGGTGTCCAGCGCGACGGCGGTCTTGCCGGTCTGGCGGTCACCGATGATCAACTCGCGCTGGCCACGGCCAACCGGGATCATGGCGTCAACGGCCTTCAGGCCGGTGGCCATCGGTTCATGCACCGACTTGCGCGGGATGATGCCGGGGGCCTTGACGTCGGCCTGACGCCGCTCGGTCGTGGAGATCGGGCCCTTGCCGTCGATCGGGTTGCCCAGTCCGTCCACCACGCGGCCCAGAAGCGCGTTGCCAACCGGCACGTCCACGATGGACTTGGTGCGCTTGACGGTGTCGCCTTCCTTGATGTCCTGGTCCGAGCCGAAGATCACGATGCCGACGTTGTCAACTTCAAGGTTCAGCGCCATGCCACGGATGCCGCCGGGGAATTCCACCATTTCGCCGGCCTGGACATTGTCCAGCCCGTGAACGCGCGCGATGCCGTCACCGACGGACAGCACGCGGCCAACCTCGGCAACTTCGGCGTCCTTGCCGAAATTCTTGATCTGATCCTTCAGGATCGCGGAGATCTCAGCAGCCTGAATTCCCATCACCCAACCTCTTTCATGACATTCTGCAGGGAAGCGAGCTTGGCCTTGACCGACGTGTCGATCATGGTCGAGCCCAGCTTGACGATAAGTCCGCCGATGAGGCTTTCATCCACGGTGGTGTTCAATTTCACGGTCTTGCCGACCGACGCCTTCAGCGTGTCGGCCAGCTTTTTGGTCTGCGCGGCGGACAGTTTGGCGGCCGAAGTCACCTCGGCGGTCACTTCGCCTTTTTCCTCGGCGATACGCAGGCGCAGGTTGGTGACCAGTTGCGGCAGCACGAACAGGCGGCGCTTGGAGGCCATCAACGCCACGGTATTGGCCATCAGGTCGGACAGGCCCATCTTGGCGCCGACCGCGGCCATGGCACGGGCCTGATCGTCGCGCCCGATCACCGGAGAGGCGATCATGGCGGTCAATTCGGGGCTTGCGGCCATCGCATCGGCCAGCGCCTCGGTATCGGCCTCAAGCGCGGTCAAAGCCTTGGCATCCTTGGCCAATTCGAACAAAGCCTGAGCGTATCGCCCGGCAATGCCAAGTGAGATCGAAGCTGGTTCGGACACGTCATCCCTTCCGCAGTCTCTGGCCCCCTTTTCACCCGTCGTCAGGTACAACCAAACGGGGGCGCATTTCAGGGGCATGCGTCTTTTTAGATTTGGGGCGTCATTAGCAGAGCCGTACCGACCTCGCAACCGGGTAGGCGAAGATTCAACGGCAAAAACATGCGGCAGAACGGCACTGATCAAGCGGGGGCCGAAGAGTACAAGCACAGATCAGATCGCGGGCGTTAGTTTTGGAAATCGAAACAAAGACGGAAACAACAGCCAATCATGCTGCAAAGTACCGGGTCGTCATTGGGCGGCTATCGGTCAACACTTGAAAAGGTCGCAGGTTCAGGGGGTTGGTTATCGGTGGGTATGTGTTCGGGGCACTCTTGTTCTGGGGTGCCCTTGCCGGGGCCTTGGGGGTGTTCGTTTTTGGGGGCGCCGACGCCGACCCGGACATCGTTCAGGAACCGGACGGCGGCACGATTCAGGGCGATGCCGGAGAGGGCATTCTTTCAGGCTGGGGCGGCAATGACGAGATCACCCGGACAGCCAACGCCAGCGGTTTTGGGGGCGAGGGCGACGACGTCCTCTCGTTCCTCTCGCGATCCGAGGGCGATGGCGGGGCCGGGGATGATGTTCTGATCGTAATCGGCGGCGGCGAGGTCCGACACCGCGCCGGGGCATGCGCTTGTTTCTGTACAGGCTGACAGTGCAACGGACCGACGGCAGCATCTTTGCCGTGCAGATTCCGCGCGAGGTCTCGACCTGTGATCCGTCCAGATTGAACGGCATTCCCCTGACCTTTGATCCAGACGCCATGCAGACCCTGGCCGCTTGACAGGCCTATCTTTGCCGGGGACTGGGCACAGGCCGGCCCAGCCCTTCCAGCACGCGGATCGGTTTGGTGACGATGGCGCCAAGTCCGCCGCGCGTGGGGGCATAGACCTGCTTTGACGCCTCGACCATCAAAACGCCGCCTGACAGCCAGGGCAGCCGCCGGCCGACCTGCTCCCAGAAATTCGCCGTGCGCAGCCAGAACGGCGCCTGGCTGGGCGGTACATGCAGCACGGTCAGGTTGCGCTCGGGCGTGAAGCCGTGGCGTTTCAACTGGGTTTCCAATTGCCCCGCCGAATAGGGGCGGCCAAAGCCGAAGGGCGTCGCATCGGACCGCGACCACAGGCCCGCGCGGTTGGGCACGACGAACAAAGCGCGCCCGCCGGGGCCCAGAACGCGGTGCACCTCGTCCAGGAGCGCTCCGGGGTTTTCGGTGGTTTCCAGCCCGTGCATCAGCACCAGCCGGTCGATCAGCCCGGTCGCGATCGGCCAGACGGCATCCTCGCACAGGACCGAGACATTCGGCTCTCCGGCGGGCCAGGGCATGACGCCCTGCGGTGCGGGCATCAGGCCGATGACGCGGCGCGCCTGCGACAGATAGGGGCGCAACAGCGGCACGGCAAAGCCGAAACCGGCCACGGTCTGCCCGGTCAACGGCGGCCAAAGCTCCACCACCTTGTCGCGGATGGCGCGCTGCGCCACGCGGCCAAGTTGCGTGCGGTAATAAAAATTGTGCAGGTCAAGGACATCAAGGTGCATGGCGGCCAATGGTGCCACGCGCGCAGGGGCGGCGCAACTCGGGCGTTGGCACAAGGTTGACGCGGCCGCCGGACGGGTTAGGCTTTGCCGATGCCGATCCCTGACGAAAGCGCGGGCGTGACACGGATGCGCAAGGACCTGACCGGGCCCCTGACGCCCCCGGTATGGCCCGCCGGTCTTTGCCTTGCGGCCTTCGACGCCGCCCGCCACGCCGCCCCGGCGCATCGGCTGATGACCGACGCCTACCGGCAGGGCGGCGGCGAGGTGGCCGCGTTCACGCCGTGGTGGGACACCCTGCGCGCCGATGCGGATTACGACGCCGCCCTGTTCTTCCTCGCCGTGGACGGCACGGGCCGCATCGCCGGACTGGCCCAGTGCTGGAAGGATCCTTTTATCAAGGATCTGGTGGTGGACAGCCGCTTTCGCCGTCAGGGGCTGGGCGAGGCCCTGTTGTGGCACGCCTTCGCGGTCTTTCGCGCCCGGGGTGCCGCCTTCATCGACCTGAAGGTGCAGCACGACAATCCTTCGGGTGCCGAACGCCTTTACCTGCATGTGGGCATGCGGCCGGTGCCCCTGATCTGAACTGCCCACCCCGGGGACCTTTGCGGAACCTTGCTTATCGACGGGCCCCTGTCTTGCATCTGGCGCAGCCTGCGGCGAGGACTGGGACAATTGGCCACGACGCGGCCCCGCCCGAAAGGAAGCCGCCATGGCGCTGGAACTGGTGACGATCCCCTGCCTGAAAGACAATTACGCCTTTCTTCTGCACGACGATGAAACCGGGCAGACCGCCGCTGTCGACCTGCCCGAAGCTGGCCCCGTGCTGGCCGAACTGGCCCGGCGCGGCTGGACCCTGACCGATATCCTGCTGACCCACCATCACGACGACCATATTCAGGGCGTGGCCGAGGTCCGGGCTGCCACCGGGGCCATGTTGATCGGCGCGGCCGCCGATGCGCACCGCCTGCCGCCCCTGGATCTGGGCGTGGCCGAGGGCATGACCGTTACCTTGGGCCGCCACCATGCCCGCATTCTCGACGTGCCCGGCCATACGGTCGGCCATATCGCCTATGCCTTTGACGACTATGCCTTTACCGGCGACAGCCTGATGGCGGGCGGCTGCGGGCGGCTGTTGGAGGGAACGCCACAGCAGATGTGGGACAGTCTGGAAAAGCTGGTCGCCCTGCAGCCGGAGATCTTGATCTGTTCGGGACATGAATATACCGAGGCCAACCTGCGCTTTGCAGCCTCGCTTGACGAAGGCAACGAGGCGCTGGCCGGACGCATCGCCAAGGTCGCGCGGGCGCGGGCGGCGGGCGAAGCGACGGTGCCGTCAAAACTGACCGGAGAGCGGGCCACCAACATCTTCCTGCGCGCGGGCGAGCCCGAGGTGAAAGCCGCCGTGGGAATGCCGGATGCGACCGCGGCGCAGGTCTTTGCCGAACTGCGCGAGCGCAAGAACCGCTTCTGACCTCTGCGTCAAAAGAAAGGCCGCGGGGCGCCGATCACTTTTTCACCGCAGCCATGGATTTTTGAGCGATCGTGCACAAATATCCCTTGCAGTTACGCCAATATAATCGAACCTTAACCTCATGAGGCCACGGTTGGAACGGGCCCCCCGGCCCTTCTCGACCCTGAATACAGGAGCACGTTGAAGTGCCATCTTTTTCGACCACCCTAGAACAGGCAATCCATGCGGCGCTGGCGCTGGCCAATGCCCGCAAGCACGAGCTGGCGACGCTTGAACATCTTCTTCTGGCCCTGATCGACGAGCCGGATGCCGCGCGGGTGATGAAGGCCTGCTCGGTCGATCTGGACGAGTTGAAAAAGACGCTGGTGGATTTCATCGACGATGACCTGTCCACCCTGGTCACCGATGTCGAAGGCTCTGAAGCGGTGCCGACAGCGGCGTTTCAGCGGGTCATCCAGCGCGCCGCGATCCATGTGCAATCCTCGGGCCGCAACGAGGTGACGGGCGCCAACGTGCTGGTCGCCATCTTTGCCGAACGTGAATCGAACGCCGCCTATTTCCTGCAGGAACAGGACATGACGCGCTATGACGCGGTGAATTTCATCGCGCATGGCGTGGCCAAGGATGTGTCCTTTGGCGAAGCGCGCCCGGTGACCGGCGCCGAAGAGCACCACGAAACCCCCAAAGCCGAGGCCGGCGAGGCCAAGGAATCGGCGCTGTCGAAATACTGCGTCGATCTGAACGTCAAAGCGCGCAAGGGCGACGTTGACCCCCTGATCGGCCGCGAGGCCGAGGTGGAGCGGGCGATTCAGGTTCTGTGCCGTCGTCGCAAGAACAATCCCCTGCTGGTGGGCGATCCGGGCGTGGGCAAGACCGCCATCGCCGAGGGTCTGGCCAAGAAGATCGTTGACCACGAGACCCCGGAAATTCTGGCCCATGCCACGATTTTCAGCCTGGACATGGGCGCGCTTCTGGCCGGAACCCGCTATCGCGGCGACTTCGAGGAGAGGCTGAAACAGGTCGTCAAGGAGCTGGAGGATCACCCCGACGCGATCCTGTTCATCGACGAGATTCACACTGTGATCGGGGCTGGCGCCACCAGTGGCGGGGCGATGGATGCCTCGAACTTACTGAAACCGGC
>JANMJC010000372.1:0-4710 GCA_031371185.1 Paracoccaceae bacterium
CCAGTTCTCCAAGCGTTACGCTGGGGCCGGTTATTCGGTTTGGGGCGCGGCTTTGGCCGCGCCCTTTTCGTTTGGCGGGGCGGGCCTGGTTCGGGGCCAAAAAAAGGCCGGGCAGAACCCGGCCAGTCAGGGGAAAGGGTGACCTTTTCAGGCGCGCCAGAACGGCTTTTCAGCCTCGGTCTCGGCGGTCCAGGGATCAATTCCGACATCGGACAACAGATGCGGCGGCAGGCGCCCCATGTCGCGTCGCATCCGCAAGCGCAATTGCCAGGTGACAAAGGTCATCGCAAACCCCAGCACCAGCCGCGACAGGGGCGGCAGCGGATGGGAGGACAGGGACCGGGCGGATTGCAGGGACATGGCATTCTCGATTGTATTGATACAGAGGGGCAAGTGTCGTATCATTACGATACAATCCATGCGGCGTGAGTCGCCAGAGGAACATTGTCTTGGATACAATATGGCTTCCCCGGCTGGAGGACGATGCCTCGCCCAAATACCTCGCACTGGCGCGGGCGCTGCGCGATGCCATCCGGACCGGCGATCTGGCCCCGGGGGCGCAACTGCCCACGGTGCGCGAACTGGCCTTTCAGTTGAAGATGACGCCCGGCACCGTGGCGCGCGCCTATCAGATCACCACGCAAGAGGGTCTTCTGGCCGCCACCGTGGGCCGGGGCACCTTTGTCGCGGCCTCACGCCCGCGCCTTGGCCCCAGCCAGCCGTTGTTTGTGGAACGGTCCCGTCCGGGCGCATCGGGCGTGGTCGATCTGCAATCGCCGCAACTGCCCGATGTGGGTCAGGCCGAGGTCTTTTCCGAAGCGCTGACGCGGCTGGCAGACCGCATCGGACGCGACTGGCTGGACTATCCGACCCAATCCGCCGAAGCGCCGCTGCGGGCCTGCATCGTTGACTGGCTGGGCGCGCGCATCCTGGGCAAGATCGACGCCGAGGATGTCATGCTGACCCTGGGCGGTCAGAACTCGCTGGTTCTGGTGATGAATTGCTGCCTGCGCGGCGATCGGCCGATCGTGTTGACCGAAGAGCTGGCCTATCCGGGGTTTCGGTACGCCGCGCGTCTGGCGCGGGCCGAGGTGGTGGGCGTCGAGATCGACGACGAGGGCATGGTGCCCGCAGCCCTTGAGGCGGCCTGCAAACGCCTTGGGCCGCAGATCCTGTGCCTGACACCCGAAATGCAGAACCCGACGACGGCGCGCATGGGGCTGAAGCGACGCCAGGAGATCGTCGAGATCGCCCGGCGCCACGACCTGCAGATCATCGAGGATGACTGCTATGTGCCGCGCCTGAACGACCTGCCCACCCTGCGCGCCATGGCCCCCGAAAGGGTCTGGTTTCTGGGCAGCCTGTCCAAGTCGATCTCGGCGGCGCTGCGCTTTGGCTATGTCATCTGCCCGACCGGTCTGGGCCCCTCGGGGCGTTTGACGGCTCAACACAATTTCTTTGCCCTGCCGGTACCCCTGACGGCCCTGGCGCTGGACCTGTTTCAGTCGGGTGCGGCCGAGCAGATCTTTGTGCGCGTACAAAATGCCATCGACCAGCGGGTTCAGATCATCGTCAACCGTCTGGGGGCCTATGATCTGCGCTGGCAGGCCGGAATGCCCTTTGCCTATCTCAGCCTGCCGCCGGGGTGGCGCGCTTCGTCCTTTGCGCGCGCGGCGGAAGAGGTGGGCATCCTGATCCGTTCGGCCGATCAATACGCGCTGGTGCATGGCCGCGCCCCCAATGCCGTGCGCATCGCCATGGCCGCCGATCAACCGCTGCAGGACTTTGACGCGGCCTTTGCCAAACTGGCGGCCCTGCTGGCCCGACCGCCGTCGGACATGGCGGTATAGGCCTGTTGCGTCCGAGGTGCGACGGATCACCCAAAGAACGATCCGGCTTTCACCGCTGCGGCCCGCAATGATGCTTTGGGTGTGCAAGCGTCCCACTGTCGCCTTTCCCTGTCAGTCCTGTCCCTTTCGGGCGCGTCGGTGCAGCCGGGTCAGGCCGGTGCGGGCAGAGGTTTCGCCAACCAGGACAGGACGATGCGGCACCTGCCACATCAGGCGCTGCCGTCTCGTCCCCTTGGCCCGGCGCGCGGCGAGACGGCCCGCCCGCGACCCCGCGGAGATGCAGCCAGTGCCGCGCGAGATCGCCACGCCGCCACCCGCCGAAAATCGCCCCAGGCTCGAGCGCGCCTCCCCATGCGCGGACCAACCCCGTGAACCCTGTCGCTGCTTTCGCGGCGGCATGCCGGATCAATCGCCCACGCGGCCCTTTGATCATCCCGACGATTTGCGCTTCGATGAACCCGGCCTTTCCACATGCCGTTTGCACCGTCTGGTGTTGGGCCGATCCTTTCTTAAAAAGCGGGGGAACTTGCCGGGGCAGATCAATATCCGGGACTATCCCCCTGATCTGTCTCGCGAAGGCATGATCGTGCACAAAAATCGAGGCGGAGCCCCTTCAGGGCCAGCCTGACGACCGGCCCTGCGGCAGCGGCAGGTTCTGCAATCCTGCTGGTTTAGCCGAGGGCAGCGTGTTACCAAAAACAGGCAAGACCGGGAGCGGACGAATAAAAAGAATGATGATCCAGCCGTCGGTTCGCCCACAACTTGACGGATTGCGGGCCCTGGCCATGGTCGGCGTGCTGTATGTGCATTTCTGGAACAACACGCCCGTCATCGAACACGTCCGGGTGAGCTTGTTCTTTGTCATTTCGGGATTTCTGATCACCCATATTCTCGTGTCGGCCAAGGAACGCGGCGGCACAATCGTTGTGCGCAATTTCTATGTTCGTCGCGGGCTGCGGTTGTTTCCGCCCCTTTTTGTTGCATTTTCCTTTGCCTGGGCAATTGACGCCGACGATTTTCGGGCCAGCGCAATGTGGCACCTTCTGCCCACCTCCAACATCTATTTCGCCCTGCACGAAACCTTCAAACCCTGGGTCGTGGCGCATCTGTGGAGTTTGAATGTGCTGGAGCAGTTTTACCTGACCTGGCCCCTAATCATCTTGTACCTGTCGCAAGGGGCGCTGCATGTGGTGGTGGTTCTGGGGATCGCCGCCCTGACCTTTGTACGGGTTTACGCCGAGACTTTGGGGATTGGCGGCTGGTGGATTGACATGGTGTTTTCGTTTGATCCGATCCTGATGGGCGCCTTGGCCTATCTGGTTCAGTGCCATTTACCCGCGCGGGTTGTCCTGACAAGCCGTCCGATCCTGGCCCTGTCCGCTGTGGTTCTGGTCTCGCCGCTGTTCCTTTGGCCGGACTTCGGGCATTCCGTCAGTTATCGGTTTTTTGCCCAGGCGGCCGTGGCCGTGTTCGTCGTGGGCGCGTTTCAGGGCTTCGGCGGGCCCTTGGGTTGGGTGCTGCAGTCACCACCTGCGCGATTTCTGGCGAAGATTTCCTATGGGGTCTACGTCTATCACCTGTTGGCCTGGTATGCAGTTGTGCAGTTTTACCCGCAGATGTTCGACCATTCGCCGCTGACCTTTGGCGTGATGACCTGCGTGACGGTCGCACTGGCCACCCTGTCCTGGTACGCGATCGAGGCCCCTGTCGGGCGCCTGAAGCGGTTTTTCCCCGTTCGCATGGACCCGGTCCCTTCCGTCGGGACAGATCAGCCTGCGTAGCATACCGATCGGCGGCCAAACCCGGCCGGAGAGCAGATCCAGCTGCCCGACCCGTTGATCACGCGGTATTTTTTCAACGAAGCGGCGGCTTTGGCGGCAGAAGGGTTGGCAGCCCCATTGGCCAGCCAGTTGAAAGCCACCACCTGCGGCGCCGGCGCCTGAACCGGCCCCGAAATCTGCGGCAGACTGGCCGCCACCACGCCCATGGCGCTTTCGATGATGACCTGCCCGGCGCTTGCCTGGGGCAGGCACAACAAGGCACCTGACAGGGCGAAAGTCACCCAACGGTTCGCAAATTGCATATCGCATTCCTTCCAAGTCCCGGATTAGGATCCCGGGATCAAGGAAGGATTAAGCCCGCCAAAAACGTCGCCAGTTTGCGAAAAGCAGGACGGTTTTGTGGCGCGACTTCGCAGAGGTTGCCTTTATTGGCCGGCCGTCACTCGGTTATTCTTGCCGACAGGCGCCAGTCGGGCATGGGGAAATCGTTGGGCCAGGGGTAGACCTCGGGCTGATCAAAATAGACCACACCGACCAAAAGCGGCATGTCGGGCCGTGCTGCCCTGACCTCGGCTTCCCAGGCATTCACATAGGCCGCCCTTCCGGTATACCCAAGTTCGGCCACCACAACGGGTTTGCCAAAATCCTTGACGTTGTTGTACCGCTCGGTCAGCAGTTCGGTAAAGCTGCGGGCGTGGCCGATGATCGCCAATTCCCAGGCTTCGTACCCAAAGACCGACACCCCCACCAGATCGACATAATCGTCGCCCGGATAGTAGTCCTTGGCGTTTGCAAGCCCGAGGGGTGACCAGACCACGTTGATCTTTGGCGCCTCGGCGCGGCAGATATCAATCATGCGCCTGAACGAGGCGATGTAGTTTTCGGGCTTCCAGGCCGACCAGATGAATTGGCCGTCGCGGGTTTCCATTTCATGCCCCCAACGCACGGAAACCGGGCTTTGCAGCGTGCCGATCACGTTGCAGATGCCGCGCATGTTGCTGTCGTAATAGCCTTCGGTGATGCCGTTGAACAGAAAATCGGCCGTGTTGCGCTCGTCCCGGGTCCAGGTCCAGGGCTCG
>JANMJC010000460.1:0-1665 GCA_031371185.1 Paracoccaceae bacterium
CCGGGCCGGCGGGGCTCAAGAGGTGGTACGAGGCGCCCGGCCTGACCCCCTCTCTGCTGTGGTTCGTTCTGGAATCGCTGTTGCTGGGCGAATACCTTCTGGCTCAGGCCATGCGTCTGGTGCGCGGCATCGACGTGACGCCCGATTCAACCTCGCTCGACGCGATGAAGCAGGTCTGTCTGGGTGGCCCGGGGCATTATCTGGGGTCGGATCAGACCTTGAAGCTCATGCAGACCGAATACATCTATCCCAATGTCGGCAACAGGATGAGCCCCAAGGAGTGGAACGAGGCCGGCAAGCCCTTGTTGCTGGACACCGCCATTCGGCGCAAGAACGATATCCTGTCCAAGGCGGGCTGTCAGGTCGATCCGCAGATCGACGCAGCCATCCGCGCCAACTACAACATCTTTTTCAAGTGAGGCCACGATGATCTCTGCCAACCTGACCAAATTCTACATCAACGGGGCCTGGGTCGAGCCGATCTCGACGCAGCGGATGGGGGTGGAAAACCCGGCGACCGAAGAGATCATCGCACAGGTGGCGATTGGCAACGACGCCGATGCCGACCGCGCGATTGCGGCGGCGCGGGCGGCGTTCGACGCCTATACCGTCTGGCCGGTGGCGCGGCGCATCGCCTTGGTCAAGCGCGTGCTGGAGGTTTACAACGCGCGCTATGACGATTTCGCGCAGGCGATGACGCAGGAGATGGGCGCGCCGAAAGACTGGGCGACCGGCGCGCAGGCCTGGGCCGGGCAGGTGCATATCGAAGCGACGATCAAGGCCGCCGAAGAAATGCGGTGGGAATACATGCGCGGCACCACAAGGATTGTCTATGAGGGCATCGGGGTCTGCGCGCTGATCACGCCGTGGAACTGGCCGATGAACCAGATCGCCTGCAAGGTGGCGCCCGCACTGATTGCGGGCTGCACCATGGTGCTGAAACCGTCCGAAATCGCCCCCTTGTCGGGCGTGCTGTTCGCCGAGGTCTGCCACGAGGCCGGAGTGCCGCCCGGCGTGTTCAACCTGGTGAACGGTGATGGGCCGGGGGTGGGCGCGCACATCACCGCGCATCCGGATGTCGATATGGTGTCCTTCACCGGATCAACCCGGGCGGGCACGCTGATTGCGGCGGCGGCGGCGCCCACGGTCAAGCGGGTGGCGCAGGAAATGGGCGGCAAATCGGCCAACATCATCCTGCCGAATGCCGATCTTGAGGCGGCGGTGACGGCGGGGGTCAACGCGATCATGGCCAATACCGGGCAGTCCTGCGACGCGCCGACCCGGATGTTCGTGCAAGCCGCGCAGCAGGCCCAGGCCCTGGCCATTGCAAAGGTCGCCGCCGAAGCGATCGTGCCGGGCGATCCGCTCGCGGAGGGCACCACGATGGGGCCGCTGATTTCCAAGGTGCAGTTCGACAAGGTTCAGCGGCTGATTCAAAGCGGGATCGACCAGGGCGCGACTTTGGTCACCGGGGGCCTGGGCCGTCCGGCAGGGCTGAACCGGGGCTGGTTCTGCAAGCCGACCATCTTTGGCGACGTGCAAAACGAGATGACGATTTCCAAGGAAGAGATCTTTGGCCCGGTCCTGTCGGTGCTGACCTATGACACGGTCGAAGACGCAGAGCGCATGGCAAACGAAAGCGTTTACGGGCTGGCGGCCTATGTC